>JAITFI010000075.1 GCA_031281485.1 Chitinispirillales bacterium
ATAATCCTTTAAATCCTACTAATCCTAGTTCAGACAGTCTTTTGATTTTATATATGCGGGGTTTAGCCCCGCATATCCTATGAAGCCCCGAAGGGGCTTCGTCTAAAAAAGATTTTAAAGATTTGGCTGTTTTGGGCTTCGTCTAAAAAAGATTTTAAAGATTTTAAAGATTTTGATTTTAAAGATTTTGCGGATCACACCACACCATACCGCTCATTCCCCGCCCTCCGCGAAATGCACCGCCTTGTAAACCCAAACGTCCGCCCTCTTCCAATCGTCCCTGCCGGCGCCCGCCTTCATGGCCAGATGCTCCAAGAACATCACCTTGTCGGGCAGCTGCTCCCACACCTGCGGCAGAAAGGTTGACTGGCGCGACCCCATTTTCAGTATCACCCCGTGCTCGAACGGCTTTAATTTTTCGAGTATCTCGTCCGCCGACTTCGCGCCGAGCGGCGCGGGTTTGGTCAGCACCGACACCTCGATCTTTATATCCCCAAGCTCCGCCGCCTTGACCCTCGGGAAGCGCGGATCGTGGAAAGCGGCGTTTACCGCGTTGTCGGCGATGCCCTTGTAGAGCGGCTTGATAGGCTCGATGTTCCCGATGCAGCCGCGCAACTGACCGTGCGAATTGAGCGTCACAAAGCATCCGTAATTCTGCGCCAGCCTCGACAACTCCGGCTTCGGTTTGGACGGGGGCGGCGGCGTCCCGTCGCGTACCGCCGAGGTCAGCGTCTCTCTCGCCAGCTTCAACATATAATCTTTCTCCTGCCGATTGAAATCCTCCGCGCCGCCGTCCGCGGCGTCGCTCTTGACAAACGCTATCGCCGCGTACCCCACCACCCTGTGCGGGTCGCCGTACTCCGGCGCGGTCTCGTAGGAAGTTCTGGCGTCGATAAGCTCCGCCGCAAGCCCCCGCTTCGCGGCTATCTCCATGGCGACCCGAATGGCCGTTTCGCCGCAGGCTTCCATAAAGCCGCCGGCGTTGCCGGAGACTACGGTGGAGATCGTCGCGTCGTCTATGTCGCGCGCGTCCTTCTGCGGCTGGTAGTGCGAGAGGTCGCTCGAGGCCACGACCAATGCCGTATCATCAATAAACGGCAGCAGCATCTCGGCGACGGCCTTCGCGCCGACGTTGCCGGTGATCAGCGGGACGATTGTGAATTTGCCCGCGCCCAATATCACTTGCAGGAACGGGAGCTGCACCTCCAGACAATGCTCTTTTTCCTCAGCCCCCGCCGCTCGCAAGCAGAGCGGGTGTTTGCTCAACTTCGCGTTGATCTCCTGATTGACTTCGACCTTGCCAAGCGGCGTCTCGTAGTACCGAGCGTCGGTGACGTGCACACCGTCGAAGCGCTTGCGGTGGGATGGTCCGATGAGGATCACCGTCCGCACGTTTTTGGAGACGCTGGCGTAGACGGCAGCGGCCACAGGTGCGGAGAAGACGTAACCGGCGTGAGGCGCCACTAATATATTTACGGACGGTGTCACTGACGCGGTCGGCGCGGCGGCAGCGAGGTATTTTTCAACATCGCCCCGCAACTCTTCAGGCGACGCCGGATAGAACTGTCCCGCCACCGCCGCCTTTCTGATCTTTTCATCAACAGCCATATTATTTTGTGTCCTTCCGTTATCTTTAAAATCTTTAAATTCTTTAAAATCAAATTCTTTTTTAGACGAAAGGGCGCGTAAACGCGCCCTTTCATAGGCGGTTCGGGGCTAAACCCCTCACCGAAACGTCAACGTCAACGTCAAAAGAAAAAGCCTTTGACTTTGATTTTATCTATGCGGGGTTTAGCCCCGCATAGCCTATGAAGCCCCGAAGGGGCTTCGTCTAAAAAAAAAGAATTTGATTTTAATCTTTTAAAGAATTTGACTTTAAGACGCTTCAAAAAACCGATTATCCGTCCCCCCCGAACCGATAGGCAACTTAACCCGCCTCCTGCATTTCGGGCAAGCGCCCTCGTAAGCGTCTTGATTCTTGTTTTTATATATACGGCAATAGATACCGCAGCACTTGAAGTGGATGCCTATAAACGGCTTCGGGGCGCGCTGCCCTTGGCCGCCGTTACCCGTTTGAACACCCATAAAGCCCCCTATCCCTTATATATTCAAGCACGGCGTCCGGTATCATGAATTTGCACGAGCGGCCCTTGCCAAGGTACTCGCGCAACATGGTGGAACTCGCCCCCCACATAGGCCCCGGGAAGTCTTGTATATCCGCCGCGGCGAGCGTCTCCGGGCGGTCGGACTCGTAGCCCGGACGGAAGGCCGCGCAAAACGTCACACGCGCCATGATCTCCTCGTACGAGCGCCATTTGGCGATCTCCGTCAGGTTGTCCGTGCCTATGATAAAGTAAAACTTCGCGCTTTTATATAGTTCGCCAAGTTCGCTCAGGGTATCTATGGTATAGGAATACCCGCTGCGGCGCAGCTCCCCGTCCCAAACGCCGCACCCCTCCAAACCCGTGACCGCCAAATTGAGCATATTCAAACGATCGTCGGGAGAAACGGCCACGGCCGGCTTGTGCGGCGGCGCGCCGCTGGGCACAAACAGCACTCTGTCAAGCCCGAAATGCTCCTTGGCCAAGAGCGCCACGGCAAGATGCCCGCAGTGCACGGGGTCAAAAACGCCGCCCAGTATGCCGATACGAAGCATATAGATATTTGATCCTTAAAAAGTCAGCGTAAACTAACCGTTATCTTTTTCAACCGTCGCCGGAACACCGACCTGCTGCCTGACAGCCTCAATCCGCGCCCTGAGCTTCTCGTCAAACGCCGCGGCGTCCAGCTCACCCACCGCCTCCGCCGCCTCCCGCGTGCGCTGCAGCGCCACAAGCATCTCCGCCATCCCCACGACGGCCTCCGACGCGAACTTGGACTCCGGATACTCGGAGATCACCGCCCTATAGTAGATGAGCGCGGCGTTGTGCTCCCTCTGCTTGCGGTAGAAGAGCGCGTTGTTGAACTCCTTCTCCGCCAGCTTATTGAGCGACTGCGCGTATAGAATTTTGGCGCTGTCGACATGGGCCCCTCTTGGGTAAAGGTCCGCGTAGTCGTTGAAGAGGCGCATAGCCTCCTTGGTATCCGTCTGGTCGCGGAAATAGGGTAGCGACTTCATATAGCGCATGTGGGCGATCCTGAAGTGCGCCTCCTCAACATACGGGGAGCGCGGAAACTCGGCGTAGAGCGACTCGAACTCCGCGCGCGCGTCATCGTACTGCTTCAGGCGGAAGTGCGAGATCGCCGTGTAGTAGTAAACGCTGTCCATGACCGGGGAGCCGCCGCACTGGAACTTCACGTCGTCGAGTATGCGGATGGCGTCGGTATAGTTCTTCTTGTCCATACGCGCAACAGCGGCCTGCAACCGCTCGGAACAGTTGTACAACCCCTTCTTTATCAGACTTTTTGAGGAGGTGCCGGAGCAGGAGGCCGCCGCCACGGAGAGCGCAACGGCGGCTACGGCGACAACGGCGGCGTTGGCGGCGGCGATAAGCGGCGGCCTTTTGCGGGGCGTATTGACGTTCGTCTTAATCTTCATACTCATAATGTGCGGTACAATGCCTTTCCGGAACTATGGGTGACGGGCGCCCGACCGGCATATTGATGCCGGGGGCGCCATAGATACATGTATAATATATATAATGGGGTGGCAGGCGGGGTAATTTTCACTTTAGGGCACTATGCGCCCAACTCTTCCCGTAAAAATTCGGCCCTGTTCAACGTCAATTCCCAACTGTTCAGATCCTCCGACTTCCTCTGTTTCACCGACACTATCACGTATGAGTAAAAGGGCAGCGCGTGATCTTTGTCGTATTCGGACGGGACGGCCTCGCAGTCGGGGTGCGAGTGGTAGAAGCCGACGACGTCGAGCTTCATCGACCTCGCGGTCTGTTCGGCGCGCATTATATCCTCCGGCGTGATCAGGAAACGGTGGTACTGCTCGCCGTCTTCCCACGAATTTTCGATGGCCTGCACGCACTTGACCGTTTTGACCCCGGCCTTGTCTATCTCTCCGATCATAACGCCGCAACACTCGTTGGGGTAGGCGTTTTCACCGGCTGTCCGTATGCTTTTTTCCTCTTGGGGAGAAAGAACCAGCATTATATATCCCTCCATAATGGTTCGGTCATGTATCTATAGCCGTTGTCGCACAGTATGGTGGCGACACGCGAGCCTTTCGGTAACGTTTCGGCCAATTTCAGCGCGGCAAAGACGTTCGCGCCGGAGCTTACGCCCGCGAATATGCCCTCCTCGGCGGCGAGCCTGCGCGCCGTCTTGTAGGCGTCTTCGGTTCCAATCTCAACGCGGCTGTCGGCGACGCTTTCGTCGAATATCTTGGGCTTTATGGTCGCGCCCATGTGCTTCATCCCCTCCAGCCCGTGAAACGGGGAGTTAGGCTGCATTAGGGTGATATGTATGGACGGGTCGTACTCTTTGAGCCTCTTGGATGTGCCCATAAAGGTTCCCGACGTGCCCGTTCCGGCCACAAAGTGCGTCGGCTTGCACTGTTTATAGAGTTCGACGCCGGTGGTCTCATAGTGCGCCCGCACGTTTTCAAAGTTATCGTACTGATTCGGAAAGAAGAACTTCTCCGGATCGCCCGCCGCCCTTTCAATGACCGCCCTATACGCGCCGTCGGAACCTTCGAGCGGATCTGTTTCGACGACCTTCGCGCCGTAGGCCTTGATGATCTTTTTGCGTTCGGCGCTGGCGTTTGACGGCATAAACAATTCCACCTTGTAGCCAAGAGCCGCGCCGAACATAGCGTATGCGATGCCGGTGTTGCCGCTCGTGGAATCCAAAATCGTCTTGCCTTTTTTCAACTGCCCCGTGCTTATGCCGTGAAGAAGCATAGCCCGAGCCGCCCTATCCTTAACAGAGCCGGACGGATTAAAATACTCCGCCTTGGCAAAGACGGAGACGCCGTTTACCGCGGATACGCGCTTCAACTCTATTACAGGAGTATTGCCTACCGCGTCCAATATACTGCATGAAGTCATAATGCCGTAAGCTCCATTATATATCATAAGCCCAAAACGCCATCTGATCCAATTCCACATAAGCGGAAACGTTACTGTTATTCTTATACTGCAATTCCGGATTCTTTACGCTGACGCGCGTATTCTCCGGAACCGACTTTACAACGAAAGCGTTGCCGCCCACCACCACTCCCTCGCCGATGACGGTGCTGCCGCCCAAAATAGAGGCGCCGGAGTACACCGTCACGTTGTCGTTTATCGTCGGGTGGCGCTTGACCCCTTTGAGGTTTTGCCCACCCGATGTTGAGAGCGCGCCGAGCGTCACGCCCTGATATATCTTTACGTGGTTGCCGATGACCGTGGTTTCGCCGATAACTATGCCCGTACCGTGATCCATAAAGAAGTACTTCCCTATCGCGGCGCCGGGGTGGACGTCTATGCCGGTGACGCTGTGCGCGTGTTCGCTCATTATGCGCGGTATGAGCGGCACCGACAGCAGATATAGTTCGTGCGCCAGCCTGTACACCATCACCGCGTAGATGCCGGGGTACGATATGATGATCTCCGCCTTGCAATACGCGGCGGGGTCGCCGTTGTACACGGACTCTATGTCCGTATCCAAAATCTCCTTGACGGCGGGTATCTTCGAGATAAACTTGCACGTCAAATCCAAGGCCGCGCTATCGACCTCCTCTTGACGGCTGTTCACGTAACGCGCGTCGTACCGCAGGGCCAAGGCTATCTGGGCGACAAGGTCGTTGGCGACCTCCTCGAGCATAACGCTCAGCCTGCTTTTATACGATGCGCCGTGGATATTCCCGCTCTCAAACACTCCCGGAAACAGGACGTGCTGCAACCGTTCAATCGTGTGCAGAATCACCGATTTGACCGGCTGCTTGGGCATTTCGCCTTTGGTCTCAACGTCGCCTAATATTTGGGCTACGACGCGTTCCACTTCCGAGATTATTTGCTGCATATTCTTTTTCTTTCTTAAAAATCAAAGCCATATAAAAGGGGCGAACATAGTTCGCCCCTTTATCATTAACGTAAGCGCTCTATTTCTTTAACAGCGCGCACCAGTTCGTCTACCTCGCCCGCGGTGTTGTAGAAAGCCAGCGTAGGGCGGACTGTAGATTCCAAACCATAGTGGCGCAGAATGGGCTGGGCGCAGTGGTGGCCGGCCCGGACGGCTATGCCGCGGTCGGCCAAATGCTTTCCGACCTGCTCCGTCGTTGCGCCTTCCAACACGAAAGAGAGCACGCTCGCCTTTTCCTTCGCCGTGCCTATAAAGCGCAAACCCTTTATGCTACATAACTCGCATGTGGCATAGTCAAGCAGTTCGTGCTCGTAGGCGCTGATGTTCGGCAATCCGATTTGCGAGACATAGTCCAACGCGGCGCCCAAACCTACGGCGTCGGCGATGCTCCCCGTCCCGGCCTCAAACTTGCTCGGGGGGGGATTGTACACCGTGCGCTCAAACGTTACGTCCCTTATCATATTGCCGCCGCCCTGGTAAGGCGCAGCCTCGTTCAAGGCGTCCGTCTTGCCGTACACCGCGCCTATCCCGGTCGGGGCGAATATCTTATGCCCCGAGAAGACGAAGAAGTCGGCGTCCAACGCGGTGACGTTTATGGGCGTATGCGCGACGGACTGAGCGCCGTCAATCAATATCCTTACCCCGAAGCCGTGCGCGATCTGCACCATCTCGTGAACGGGCGTGATCGTGCCCAAAGCGTTGGAGACGTGCGTGACAGACGCGAACCTCGTACGCGGGCCGAAGAGCCGCGCGTACTCGGGCAGGATAATCTGGCCGTCGGAATCGACCGGCGCGACCTTGATAACAGCGCCCGTCTCCTGAGCTATGAGCTGCCACGGCACGATATTGGCGTGATGCTCCAATATCGTCAGGACAATCTCGTCTCCCGGCCCGAGCAGAGGCCTCACGTAGCTGTGCGCCACGAGGTTTATGCCCTCCGTCGTCCCGCGGACGAAGACGATGTTGTCCTTCGAGGGCGCCCCCAAGAACTTGGCGACGGTGTCCCGCGCCGCCTCGTAGGCGTCCGTAGAGCGGGCGGCCAGCTCGTGCGCCCCCCGGTGGACGTTGGAGTTCTCGTGCTCGTAGAAGTACGACAGGCGGTCTATGACCTGCCGCGGCTTCTGCGTGGTAGCGCCGTTGTCGAGCCATATAAGCTTTTTGCCGTTGCTCAACCTTTCGTTCAGGATGGGAAAGTCGGCGCGGATGCGGTTCACGTCGAAGCCCGCCCCCACAGCCCTTCCCGCGGTCGCGCCCGCGTCCGCGCCAGTGTACGGCTGGACGACGGGAGAGTACCCGACGCTCGGAGCGGCGCTTGGGGAAACGCCGGAGACAGCGCTCGGCGGACGCTCGGCCTCCCTAGCCCCGTATTCCGAAAAGTACGGCTGCGCCCACGCCTCCAACTCCTCGGGGTCGGGTAAACCGTAAGCGTTAGCGGTTGTATTCATGGTATGACCCCACCTCCACGTCTTCAAGCACGGCCAAGGCATCGTCCGCAAGCACGGCCGCCGAGCAGTACATCGACAGCAGGTAGGAGGCCACGCCTTTGTCGTCCACGCCCCTGAAGCGGACGGATAGTCCGCGCGACTGATCGGCCGCGCCGGTCAAACTGTTTTGGAACAGCCCCAGCACGCCGCGTTTCGCCTCGCCCGTACGCACCAGAAGAATGTTCGTCTTGCCGGTTTTGGCCTTGGGATTTTTCACCCCGTCCACAAACAGCTTGTCGGTGGGCACAATGGGGATCCCGCGCCACGTGATGAAGACGCCGCCGAAGATATTCGCCGTAACCGGCGGAACCCCGCGCCGCGTGCACTCGCGGGTAAACGCCGCGATCGCCCGCGGATGCGCCAAGAAGAAAGAGGGTTCCTTCCACACCTTGGTAAGAAGCTCGTCGAGATCGTCGGGCGTGGGCGCGTCCTTGAGGGGCTTTACAATCTGGCTCTTCGCGACATTCTTCAGTAAACCGTAGTCGTCGTTGTTGATGATTTGGCTCTCCTGACGCTCCTTCAAACTCTCGATGGCGAGGTGGAGCTGCTCTTTTGTCTGGTCGTAGGGAGAAGAGTAGACGTCTTCCACGGCCGTGTCCACGTTAATTATCGTGGAGATGGAGTTCAGGGTGTACTCCCTCGGCTTCTTCTCGTAGTCCACGTACCCCTGCGGAATCTCCAAACCTTTCTTCTCGGAAGAGCACAAAGCGTCGAGCGGGGTATCCCCCTCTTTAACACGGTTGACCCTGTAAATGCCGGCGGCCAGACCCTTAAACTCAAGGAAGCGGGTCAGCCATCTTGGGGTGAGGGTGCCGAACTGGGGCGGCGTTTTGGTGATATCCGCGAGTTGGTACGCTTGAGCCTTGCCTAAGGCGTTCAGTTCCTGTGATACGGCCTTTGATTCTGACATAGTCTTTCCTCCTTAAAATTTGAAGATTATAGTTTAAAGTTTTGAGTTTCAGCACAATTTGAAACGAAAAATAAAGACCGATACGCAATCAATATTATAGGTAAAGATCCGCCACGGCGATTCGTGAGCCGGCGTTCAACTTCGGCTAAACATATATGTTTACTCTATATTGACCGTAGCGTAAAATCGCGTCTCGTTCCGCCTTCAACAACCCCGAAATGCGCCCCCTTGGAAATACTGCCCGAACCGTCCGATACCGCCCATTCGCCGCTTCGCCGGCAAAATATAGCCGATAGTATCAATATATATCCCTTAACGCAATAAATCAACCTTTTTTTTAAAAATCTTTACAATTACTATAATACATACCCGCAAACTCAGCGGCGGAGACGCGCCGCGCCTCCGTATCGCCGCCGTAGCCCTATAAATAGTACTCCGGCTCCGGAAAACTGCCCTTGTTTATATCCGTAATTATATCCCACGAGCAAGACACAAAGGCGTCCGCCACCTGCGGGTCGAACTGCGTCCCCTTGTTCCGCTCGATCTCCCGCAAGGCCTCCGCCGCCGGAAATGCGGCCCTATACGCCCGGTCCGACGTCATCGCGTCAAAACTGTCCGCGACGGATATGATCCGGGCCAGTATCGGGATGTCGTCGCCCTTGAGGCCGTCCGGGTACCCCAGGCCGTCAAAGCGCTCGTGGTGGTAGTAGACCGCCGGGACCAAAGCCCGAAACGACCCCACCGCCTTGAGAATGTCGGCTCCGATGCCCGGATGCGCCCTGATAACGCCGAACTCCTCGTCCGACAGCCGGTCGCGCTTCCTTAGAACGGCGTCCGGCACGCCGATCTTCCCCAAATCGTGCAGCAACGCCGACTTCTTCAACAACTCAAAATCCCTGTCCCCCAACCCCATCCGCCAAGCGATACGGGCCGAATACTGCATAACCCGCCTCGAATGGCCGGCAGTATAGCTGTCCTTGGCGTCCAATGCCTCGGACAAGGCCATAATGGTCTCAAAATGCGCCTTCTCTATCTGCTCGTTCACCTTCAACACCCCCTTTCCGATGTTCTAATACATTGCATATCATTATATTAACGCGACTAACATCATACCCGCCGAACGACACCGGGCTGAATTGTTATAGTACACATACATGTTCAGTATGCATTAAAATAATACCTGCGCAACAGGTTGTCAAATTTTTTTTTGATTTTTTATTTTTTTGTGGGTGACACGGACGGGGCGGAGTTTCGCGGCTGGTACGTACGCCTAAAAAAGATTTGACTTCCGGCGCGGGAGGCAGTATATTAATAGGTGAGGAGTAGGTAGATGATTAAAATTATAGTGAAGTATAAGAAAGAAATAGAAGAATATTGCGCGGAAAACAACCTGTCGGTTGAGAAGGTTTTTCATGCACCGCGCGCTTATAATAGTACGAGATTGATTTTGCAGCATTATGACCCGGAAAAAGGAAAGATGGGGCTACTTGACGAAACCCCGGCGGCCGTTACTTTGGCTATTTTCCTCGAAAACGGCAAACTCCGCTTCGAGCAAACCGAGCACACACACAAGTACTTGGGCGCTGTTGATAAAACCGGGCGGCAGGTGGCGTAACCAAACTTGATTTTATTTTTTTAAATTTGCTTTTTGACCCGCGCGGAATGTATATTACAAATCTATAGTTAAGTAACGGTAAATAGGCTACAGCAAGGATAGAAAATATTAATGTGTAACACAAAGGATAGATGTGGTGAAATCATGCAAATTTCGTCTAAATATGGTTAATGGTGGTCGAACGGTTATACCTACACCATCAACGAAGCCTACCGAATTTCCATATGGTACGCCGAAAATAATAATGTAATGATGCCTTATAGTTCATCATTAGGCAATGAGGGTGGGATTTCAGTTCGTTGTATCCAAGATTGAGATTCAATTGTTTGATGTGTGTAATATATCACGGTGAAACACCACGTTTAGCAAAGTTTAGCGAACAATCGGTACCACGCATTGAAGCCGAAACCGCAAGGTTAAGTTTAAACGTATGCATGGTGACAGGGGTCACAATATGGATCAACGCAATGTTTGTGTGTGTCATTTAGTGATAAAATAACTTGTATTTATGAACAAATTCACTTAAAATAAGAAAAGGATGGATTATAAAATGTACGATCTAAAAGATTACATACAAATGATCAGTAATATAATTATCTGCGTGGGTGTCATCATTGCGATATGGCAATTACTTTTATCTAAAAATTCAATTACGGCCGACCATGAAAGAAGAAAAAAGCAAGCGACCATTGAATTTTATCGTAGTATTTGTGACGCATGCGATGAAATATTGGAACAATTAGAAATACAATTCCCCAATGATGGCGTTATTAATTATGATGATGTTAAGAATGATCCGGTTGCCTTAAACGCAATAAGAAAATATTTATCACTCATGGAAGAAATAGCTGTCGGTATAAATACAGAAGTTTATGATATAACTATATTTGATAGAATAGCTGGTACATATTGTACAGGATGGTTCAGGCGGTTTAGTGAAATTATTCGGATTCGTCGTATAAACAATCATTACCCTAATTTGTATGGTGATTTTGAAAATATGATCTATAAATTAAAAGATGTAAAAAAGAAAAGATTTAACCAGTATGAATATGACCTTGCCAAAATAAAGCACGATGTGTCAAAATAGTAAAAATTCGTAGCATAGTATACTGAACAGCGATATGAGATTGACTATGATTTATAGGCAAGGAGAGTATGTGACCCAAAACTTGTGAAATCCCACGCCAAAACATCATATTTATTGATCCATCACCGTGCCTTCCCGCGAATCCTGCGAGTCGGTTTCACGTCTCCTCCAACTTGTCTATCTCGGCGAAGCCGAACCCCATCTCCGTCAACTTAACTTAGGCGGCCGAAATTTTTCTGCCAGCGCAACTGCGCTATCGAAATCCATTTGGGCGAAGTGAATCCATTTTTTCACATCAAGGCTATCTGTGCACATACTGCGACACTCCTGTTTCGGCTATTTCGTATTCAAGCGAGGTTGGGCGTTTGGCGTGGAAATAAAAATGATCTTGATTATACGCAAGCAAATCTAACGGCGTTGTATTAATATCCCATACCAACTGCCGGAAGTCGGCGATAAGCTGGACATTGCTTTGGGGGTTTATGGGCGTGAGGACGCACAAATCAATATCGCTGTTCAGGGTTTCTTCGCCTTTGGCGTAGGAGCCGAATAGGATGATTTTGGTCACAATCCCGGTTTCGGCTAGCGTACTTACGATTTTGTCGAGTTCGGTTTTGACTGTTTGGTTCATAATAAGCAGGTCCTTTAGGTATAGATATAATATAATAAAAAACCAACGCGTATTGGTGAAAATTTTAGTATAATTTGCGACGGAATTTATTATATTATTGGGGTAACAGGCAACTAATAACAACCAACCCCAACCGCCATGCTGAACCTAACCTTCGCCCCCTCCGCCGACGTCCTCGCCCCTCTGGCCAAAGAGCGGATTCTTGGCGCGTGGCGCGACCCGTTTGACCCGCCGACCGTCGTCGTCCCCAATCCGGCGGTCGGGAAGTGGCTGAGCATATGGTTGGCGGAGGACCCGTCCGTCGGATGCGTCGCGAACGCGCGGATGCCGACGCTTGAGCGGTTTCTGTGGGACGCGCTCGGGCCTGCCCCCGATACGCAGATGATCGACGCCGGGCATCTGTCGCAAATCATTTGCGCGCTCTTGGATGAAGGGTTGCTTGGGGATGACGTGTACAAACCGCTCAGAGATTATCTGCGCGTTGACGCCAATCATATCATAAATAATAACGCTATTAACCTCGGCATCGACCCCATAAAGCGCGTGCAGCTCTCCGTCCGCATCGCCAGACAGTTTTTGGAGTACGAGTACAACCGGCCCAGCGTCTGGAGCGACGAGGCGGCGCGGTGGGGGCGGCACGGCATTGACGCCAGGTGGCTGCTGGGGAAGGAGTATTTTGAGGGGCGCGAACACGAGGCTTGGCAGATGGACTTGTACCGCCGGACGTTCGAACGCCTATCAAAGAGCGTGTCGCCGCGATACGCCACGCTGCCGCACCTGTACAGGCAGAAGCGCGAGGTATGCGCCAAAGAGAGGCGCCCGTGGTGCGACGTCGGTTCCAATCATCAAATAATCCTCTTCGGCGTCTCGAAGATAAGCCACTTCCACCGCAACACGCTGGTCGAAATATCGCAATCCGCCGGTATAGATATGCACGTGCTTCTGACAAACCCGTGCGCCGAGTTCTGGGAGGACGTGGACACAAGCCGGCGGACGCGCGCTCCGCGCAGGCGGTGGAGCAGCGACTCGCCCTCCGAGATCGCCGGAATAACACCGGTTAAACCGGAGGACTACGACAAGGGCAAGCTTGACAGATTTGCTGACGACGAAGACCACGCGCTCCTGAAGCTGTGGGGAGCGGCGGGGAAAGAGAATATATTCTTGTGGTGCCCGCAGGCGCAGTGGAACTTTGAGTATCACGGCGAGATTGACGGAGACAGCGGTACTAATACTACATTACTCCACGCGATCCAAAGATCTTTGCTGTCCCGTAATAACAAATTAGATTTCATCAATACATCATCGCAAAAAGGCAAAGACCGTTCGTTGCAGATTTTAGCCTGCCCCGACCTGAGCCGCGAGGTAGAAGAGGCGCGCGAGCTTATTTTGGATATGGCGAATGATAATGCGATACGCAGTTTCAGCGACATTGCGGTCTATATGCCAGATCCCAATAAGTACTTGCCGTACATACAGCGCGTCTTCGGAGCGTATCCGCATAGCCATCCCGAATATATCCCCTTTACCGTAATCGGCGCCTCCGGCGGTTCGAGCCTTACGGCCCGCGCGCTTTCGGCCCTGCTCAGCATAGCTGGCGGGGAGTTCAACAGGGCAATGATCTTTGAACTCTTGGACAATCCCATCGTGCGGGAGAGCTGCGGATTTTCCCACAGTGATATGGAAAGGTGGGAGGAGTGGGCCGAGGGCTACGGTATGTTCAGGGGATACAACGCTGAACAGCGATGCCTCATGGGCGACAAGGGCGGCGCGGTTGTAAACGATCATACGTTTGACCATGGAATGTGGCTCGTGGAGGATAGCGCGGAAATGATCAAAGACGGCGCGAAGCAGAGCGCGGAGCTATTTCGGTCACTGCTTGAAAAACTTAGCGATTTGTCGAAGTTCTTTTCCGGAAACAACGGCTCGCTCAACATTCGTGACGCGGCGGAATACATCAGGAAGGCTGTTTGGCTGTGGCTCGGGCATATTGGCGGCGGTTCTGTGGACGCGGCGGCCGAGACACGCGTCCGCCGCGAGGCGCTGAACGGATTAGCGCAAATAGAACTGCAACATACATGCGCCGGCCGTGTCAACATGTCAAAAGAAGAGTTTTTGACATTGGCGCGGGATTGCGTCCCCGGTGAACTGACGGCCCCGTCCGCCGCGTGGCGCGGGGTTACGTTCGCGCCGCTGCGGGCATCCATGGTGCTCCCCCACCGCGCAATTTTCGCCATGGGACTCGGCGCCGCGGAGTTTCCGGGGACAAACGAGGCCCCCTCTTGGGATCTGCTGCCGAGCAAGCGAATAGTCGGCGACTCCGACAGAGTGCGTGACAACCGCTTCGCGTTTTTGGAACTGCTGCACGCGGCAAAGGAGCGGCTGATACTCTCCTATAAGGCGCGCGATATGCAAAAGGACGAGGAACTGCAACCGTCGAGCGTCGTGCTGGAATTGGAGGAGTATCTCATAGGGCAGGGACTGGTTGACAGCGAGGTAAATTCACGAAAATGCTCCGCACGGCGAGAGATACCGTGGGTCGTGCACGAAACGCTGAATAAGGCAATGGAGGCCGGACGCAAACACGGGTCGTGGGATAAGGAACAGAGAATATTGGCGGCGGAGAGCTTGAAGGATAGGGTTGAACACCGGCATAATCTGGCGGTGAATCGACGCTTATCAACAAACGGCGATTTACCCGCAAATATTGATTCGTCCGCAAAAACCGCCGATCTGCCGGCTTTGAAGAAATTCCTCTCCAATCCGCTCGAATACCATCTCTCAATGACATTGGGAATACGGGACGACGATGATGCCGGCGACATGACGGCGACAGACGAACCGATTGATTCCGGGTACAATATATCGAAACTGCGAAAAAAGGTATGGATAGATATTATAAGCGTCATTTTCAAAGATACCGGAACAGAACCGCCGCCTTCAGATGACATCATTATCAAATCGGCTTTTGACGCCGCCGACAAAATTGTCGATGATATTTACGACGATCACATCGACTCCGGTCAGGCTCCGGAGGGGCATATCTGCCGTATGGAACGCAAGGAACTGAAAGATTGGGCAATGGAGTGCGTCGGCGCCTCAATCAAATTACGAAAAGTCTTTCCGAACCATCAATTCGAAGAAAAGAGATTTTCCTTTCTCTCCTGCGGCGATTTTACTATTAATGTACGCCATGAATTCGCCATTGTCCCAAAAGACGCCAATAACCAAAACAATAAAATAGGCGTGATAGCGTTTGGCAAGAAAGTAAAACCTACCGACAATCTCAAACTCTGGTTAGACGGGCTGACAATGTGGCTTAATGAAATGAAAGAAGGCGGCAAACGGCGCCACGTCGTCCTTATCGGCTTAAGTTACGACGACAAACATCAAGTGGAAAATTTACCTATGACTGTGAAAGTGAGAAAATCGGATATGACTATGGACGCCGGAAAATTACAGGATGTGGAGAAATGGCTTACCGGTATACTAACACAGATGCTTATCGATAAACGTCGCGAACATTTGCCCTATGACGCCATAAATAATATTGAGGAACTAACCACCGGGTCGCTCAAAGATTATCTCCTTACCAAATACACGACTTACACCGACGGATTTAATTTGACAGACGCTAACGCTAAACCGCCGGAGGTGGACGACGAACTGCGGGAACTCGCGGAAAGCCGATACGCGCCTATAATAAATAAGTGGATACATACCGAGGAGCAGGAGATGAATAATGAACAATGATAGAGTAATTTTATCCGCCGACGACATCGACCTGACCAAGCACGGCGTAATAGAAGCGCACGCCGGCACCGGAAAGACGTACACTATTGTAAATTTGGTGTTGCGTATGCTTGAAGAGCAGATCGAAAGCCGCGGCAAGGGCGGCGGCAGGTACGTTCACCTCAGCAACGTGCTCTTGGTCACGTATACGGAAAAGGCCGCGGGGGAACTCAAAAAACGCATACGCGAGGGCATCGCCGCGCAGATAAACAAGTACCGCGACGACGACAAAAAACGCGACTTGGCCGCACATCTGGAAGATTGCCTGAACAATATGCACGAGGCGTTTATAGGTACCATACACTCCGTATGCCTGCGTCTCTTGCAAACATGGCCCTTTGAGACCGGTGTGCACTTCAGCACAGCAATGATTGAGGATGATAACGAAGGGGCTAACGCGGCGCTGCGCACCTCCATGCGAACGGACTGGGAAGACACGGACAGCGGCCTGCCGCAGGGGCTTAAAACAATGGAAGAAAACGGCTTGAGGCTTGAGAAGGATAAACATATAAAACTTATAATAAAAACAGCGCTGAAAATCATGGGCGACAACGACATAATATTGGACGACGCGCCCGCCGGAAAGCAGGAACTTGAGGAGATAATAGACCAGATTAATAACGCCGCCGACGCGGAGTTGGAAAATCTGCAACAAAAGTTGCTTTACGCCTTTATCAACCGAGCCGCGAAGAAACTGGCCGCCCGATACGACGCGTACAAGCGGGAAAACGGGTTGGTATCATACGACGATATGCTGCGTCTGATGCGCGACGCGGTCTGCTCCCGCGACGGGGAGATGCTAAAGCGGTTACGGGAAAGACTGCGCTACGGCATTATCGACGAGTTTCAGGACACCAGCCCGTTACAGTGGAACATTTTCCGAAAAATATTTTTGGAGGACAGGGACGGGGCGAAAATATACATTGTCGGCGACCCCAAGCAATCCATATACTCGTTCCAAGGCGCGGACATAAACTCCTACCTCTCCGCGAAAGACGCCATCACCGCGCAAAACGGGAGTGTCTACAGCCTCAAGAACAACTTCCGGTCGCTGCCGGAGATGATCGACGGTTACAACGCCATCCTCTGCGACGATGCGGAAAGCTGGTTCACTCCAAACGGCGGCGACCGCGATATATCATACTCGAAAGCCAACGCCGCCTGCCCCCCGCCGCAACGCGGCGCCCCGCCGCGCCCGCTTCCTTGCAAGGCGGTGCAGGTCGTCACGTTAACCGAAAAATCCGTGGCGAACAACCGGAAATTAATGGCCGAAACCGCATGCGCCGCAATAAAGAAACTGATCGGCACCACCATATCCGTACCAAAGGGCCAAAACTGGGAAGATCTCACTCTCGACTACCGCGACTTTGCCGTCATAACCGAAACGAATGACTTTGCCAACCCGTTTATCGAGGCTTTCATGGAACATAAAATACCGTACGTCAAATACAAGATGAAGGGAGTCTTCGAGTCGCCCATCGCTCGCGACCTCATAGCGCTACTCTCGGCAATTCACAGAAGACACTCGCGCACGCACCGCACCAAGGCGCTGCTCACGCATTTTTTCAACAGAAAGGCGGATTCAATAATACCGGAGACCGACGACAAGTACTGCCCGGACCGCTACTGCTCCGGCGACGACCTCTGCGTCGCCCACGCCCTCGACACGTGGGGAACGCTCGCCGACAGGCAGCTGTGGGCGCAACTCTTCAGAAGCATAATCGAGAAGACAGGCATTCGGCAAAGACTCATACGGCTATACGACGGAGAGAGAAAACTTGCCGACCTGCGGCAGGCTACCGACTACTGCGTCTCATACCTCCATAGCCAAAACTTGAGCTTAGAGAGGCTGATAACGCACCTTGAGCGCCTATACGCCGGAGAAGAGGAGGCGCGAGACGATAAGAATTTACACACCCTCGCCACGGAAAAATCAAGCGTGAAAATACTGACAATGCACGCCGCAAAAGGTCTGGAATTTCCCGTAGTCTTCCTGATGAACCGCGACTCCACCAAGAGCGTGAAAAGCCCCGACACTTTGCTGTGGACAGACGCCGACAAAAAGAGACACGTCACCCCGTGCCTCAGCGTAGAACACCTGCGGGAAGGCAAGGGGAAAAACAAAATTAACATTGAATCGCTTGAACGATACCAAACGAGCCAAGAACGCGAACACCGGCGGCTGCTCTACGTGGCAATGACAAGACCGCAGGCAATGCTCTTCGTACCCATGCGAAGCGGGGAGAATAAAGGCAAGGTAGACAATGACATATCGCCGCGGCTAACCGAACTTTTTGAACGCAATGCCAACGTCATGGAAGAATTCAACGACGCGAAATGGGACAAGGATACCCGTCAAACAAGCGGTATCAATACTAACGAGGCCCCGCCGACACCGCTCGACGATATCCCCGCTCTGTCGCTGCAAAAATTCGTCAGCGTGGAAACATGCTATTCGCAAATCAGCAGAGAGCTAAAAGAGGCTTCCCACGACGACGATCTTCCGGCATTAATATCGGACGACGACGGCGGCGACGTCATACTGACCGACGAGCGCCATGTTGAGGACACCGATACATCGGCTGATAAAAATCAACCGCTGCCGGGCGGACGGACAACCGGCGACGCGCTTCATCGGGCCATCGACGAACTGATGCGCTCCGACGATATCAACGCCGTAATCAACGACAGCGGCGCTCTCGACAACCTAGTCGAACGGCACCTAAGGCGCGGCGGGATATTAGACCTCCCGTCAACGGCCGACCCGGCCGCGGCGGTCAAACAGGCGTCGTCGTACATAAAAACGGCGCTGACGCTCCCCTACCCCATCCCAAACGGCGCCGGCTCTATCACCATATCCTCCCTCCCCAAAACCGACCGCGTCTCGGAGATGGAATTCCTGCTCTCCTGCGACCCAAGCGCAAGCGGCCCGCCGTGGGATCAAATCATCAAGACAAACAATCTGCGGAACTCCGCGGCCGCGTATAGGATCCGCGGCTTCATAGACCTGCTCTTCCGCCTGAAAAACGAGGGCTGCCCAAACCACCCATACCGCTACTATATCGTTGACTGGAAGAGCGACAGGCTCGAAAGCTACGGCCAAGAGTCATTGCGCCGATACTGCGCCGACCAGAACTACCTGCTTCAGTCGCAAATTTATACCGGCGCCTTGGATAAGTACCTTAGCGGAATTTTGGGCGTCCGCTACGACCGGGAACAGCATTTGGGCGGCTCGCTCTACATCTTCCTGCGGGGCGGCGCGGGGGTTTTTCTATAGTAACACGCGCTCAGTGCGCTTTGATTTCGTCTTTTACGCAACGGACCGACAGCCCGAAGCCCTTATTTTCGTAGTGCAAATTCGCCTCTTTATTGTCGCCGACATAATCGCTTATGACTATCGAGGCCGCGTTGTCCGAATGCTTCGACTCTTTGTTCGTCCACCAGCCGCCGCACATCCCGGCGCCGTGGAAGCCCTTGCCGGAGCAGTCGTATTTGCCGCCGGGCAGCGCCGAAAACCTGTAATAGTCGGTGCCGTTGCCGTTCTCGCCCCATCCGGTTTTGGCCTTCAGCGGGGCGGCGGAATTCGTCCTCATTATCAAATTCTTCCACTCCCCGAAGGTGGGCAGGTGCCACCCCTTAGGGCAAGCCGCTATCGCCGCGTCCCACGTGTACAGCCTGCCCCATTTGTCGGCGTTGGCCTCGTCGTCGTCGTAGCACCACGAGCCTTCGCCCGCCTTGTAGTTCAGGTTTTCGGCCAACCACGTATAGCGCCCGATCTTCTCCGTCCTATACGTCTTCCCATCCCGGCTGTCGGTGAACGTTCCGGTTTCGCGATCCATCTTACGGCTCCTTTCTGTTTGACCCCTGCACCCCCTGCCGGTTTTGGTCAACGCCGTCCATAAATCTGCGGGGATTGCATACTAATAATATATATTCGGGCGCGCCAAAGAGTCAATTTTATCCGCGAAGCCGTTCATAGGGGGGGAAGACGAAGTTTTTCTATAGACAGGACACGGCGAACCTCATCCGTCCGCCCTTGCCGCGTTACTGCCTTTACCGCCATACAGCCTCCTTACGCCTCCGCCACCCTATCGGCGAACATCGACCGATAACCGCTCTGAAAACCTATTCTGATCACTTCGGCGGTATCATCGGACGTTATTGGGTTAGGAAAATCCTTCTTGTACTCGTCCGACCGCGCATAATCCTTATAGGCGCTCGCGACGTCGTTTTTGCCGTCGAACCCTTGATCCTTATAGAGTTTTCCGTAGACTTTGCCGCGCTTGCGGGCGGTTTCGTAGCTTTTTTTGTCTTTTTTGTATTGCATTTATCTCCCCTTATTATCTTTTTCCGCTTTCTCATACGACTTTTCAATAAACTCCGCCAAACCTGTTTCATTATCGACTTTCTCGGCATTTTCCATCAGCCACTTTGTGTCTATTAAAATTCCAAGTACAAGTTCATACGATTGTTCCGGCGACAACTCTCCTATCGGCGCTTTCTCTCTGATAAATCTTGCGTAACCGATATAAATATAAGGATATTCTTTGAGACTATCTTTTAATTCGTACCGCTCATAGTTAAAATCGTATGGTATAAGGAACGCGTTGTATACAATCGCCTTCTTCTGATTCTCCGTCTTCCCATGATTTATTTTCTGCTCGGCGTATTTACCGTATGCCACCTGCTTGTTTATATCAGAAGCGGCCGGCACATGTTCACCATCATTAATAAACGAATAATACTTCGCATCCAAAACAAACAGATTTCCGCCGTATAGCATAATCGTGTCGGGACGTAATTTATTTGCCGAAACCGGTTCGCTTCCACCGCAAAAATACCACTCCGTTCCCGGGAAAAAATCCTTCTTCTTATCACGGTCGCCATATAATGTATTAATGAGACTTTCCCATACCGTTTGAAAATGCGTCGTCCCCTCAAAAAACGTCTCTTTCCCATCCACCCCGCCGTACCTAAGCATGGCAATCATTGCCCTAAACAACGCCCTGTTTCGATCGATAAAGGTCGATTTTAAAGAGTCGCGGATAACCGAAATAAAGTAATTTTTATCTTTGTCGATCTTCAGCGTCGGTTTACGCGGGTCAAACGTTGACGCTGTAAAATACCAACCAAACGTTTTAACAGCCTCGTCAACACACCATTCGTGAATCAACGAAATCAAATTGTCGGTCTTCTTAGCGTTCTGCCTGATAACAAAATCCGTATATATCGGTGAACTGTCTTGTATTATGGGACGGACTTGGGCAATAGTACGCTTCCAATTGATTTTGCCGAGCGGCGCTCTTTTGTACTTTACTTCGCGCTCTATGTAGTAGCCGTATTGCATGAAATCCCTTATAACCGCGAAATAGGCGTCGAACGGGAACACCCTTTTTTCAGGGTGAGCCGTTGTCTTGCCTAAATCGCCGTCTTTGTTCTCGCTGTGGCGCCTTATTGTGTGAAGTAACGCGTACAACTCCTTTTTTATATCTCCGTCCGGATGATAGCCAAGCGGAAAAATCGCCTCGACCGACGGACTTTTGACGCCGTCTTTCGGATCCAATTTCATTCCTACAAAATCGTCTTTGTCGCGACCGGTGTGGTTTCTCGTGTTGATTGATACATCAGCCATTTTGCCCCTCTGTTTTCCCTATAATCGCGCTCTTTATAATCGCGCTCTTTGCCGAATCTGATAAAATATTACCGAAATCTTTACCGCCTTTGACAAACTCATAGATTACCTTCTCTAATGTTTTCATCTCCGTATTGAAGAACTTCTCCCTATTAAACTTAAACGCGTCGTCCCAAAGATACTTCAGCACCTTGTTGGCAAAAAGCACTTTGAATTTCTTATCGTCTATCTTTGGATCACGCTTAATAAACCAAGCGCCGAGACGCTTGTCTCCGCTCGCCATCTCGCTTGGGTCTCCCAATATATAATTTACCGCGTTGGCGAACTTTTCCCAAGTAACCCCTGTATCACCGATAAAGAACACCTGCTTCTTAAAATCGTCGTGGCGTATAAGTTCCATCTCCCAGCGACGCTGGAATGCCGTGTCCAGCGGGAACACGTTTTGGTCGGAGGTGTTCATTGTGGCGAGTAGCCAGAGATTGGGCGGTATACAAATTTCATAGTTTTTTTCATCATCTCCATTATCGTTGTTATCCATGACATCATCATTTTTAACAATTTCGTATACTTTTTCGTATACTTCTTTGTTGTTTATATTATACTCACTCTTGCCTTTAGCGTCTCTGTCAAGCAGTTGAAATATGTCGCCGAATATCGCGGCGGCGTTGCCGCGATTGATCTCCTCTATTATAAGGAAAAATGGCTCCTTGGGTCTGGCATTCGCCTTTTTCAAAATCCTTGTAAACGGTCCTGCTCTAAATCTGTACTCAATCTTTTTGTTTACTACTTCCGGTAAAATCTGACCTATAAAATCCGAATATGTGTAATCCGGATGGAATACAACACGGGCAACGCAACCTTTTTCCCAAAGGGAATCGTATTTTTCTTCAAGTTTTTTATCGTCTTTAAGATCATCTTCGCTAAGCCCTGACAACTTACCTACTTCCTTTTTAATGGTATAACTTTTACCGCTACCGGGTACGCCGTAAAGAATTATGTTCTTTCCGCCTTTAATCAACTTTTTTTCTATTCTACCAACGTTGTTTATACCATCTGATAAAAATTCTTTATAACGTCTTAATCCATTCGAACCACTTCCGTTACTTCTGTCATATTTAGAAAGTTCTGAGCCCTTTTCACAATCTTTCAACATACTATCTATCACCTCATGATCAAGAATATCCCAAAGAGAATCGTGAACAGTGGGTGATTGTTTTCTACTCCACTCTTTATAAAGCAACTCTGCGCAATTTATATAGTTACGCACCGTATCAGGTGCATATTGATTATCAAGCAACCAAGATTTGAACTTTTTCTCAACATCTTCGTCATCATCAATTTCGTCAAGTTCATTCGACAAAGATTTTTTATCAAGTCTATCTTTTACCAATTTCGCGATTTTAATAAACACGTCATCATAATAAGGTTGTTTGATCCGTTTATTATCAATTGTTATAGTATTCTGTAATTTATCTTCATCACCGAGAGTATTTCGTATGTCTAAACCATCCAAGTATTCCTTCAATTCTTTCTTTTCATCTTTTTCGATCCTAAATCCCAAACTACCGATATTCTCTTCTTTTGTCCATTTAAGTCGGAAAAAGTATTTACCTGTGGAAGCAAAATCAAAATCAATATAGTCTCTCGTAAAATTCATCTTAGACTGGCCTAATACTTTTGATAATGACTGTTTTAAACTGCCAGCGATTTCCACTATTGAAGGGTAATTCTCTTTCCAATATTCTTCATCATACGCCATGACAGACCTCCCTTATTTTAGTTACAGTTTATAATGACCGACGCGAACCCCTATCTAAAAGATAATATATGGGAACGCAGGATGTCAAATTAATGTTTGGAATAGGACCGACCCGCCCCCGACGCCCCCCGCCCGCCACAGGAACGGCGGGGACGCGGGAGGAAGAATTGCACAATACAGAAAACTCCGTCATTCTTTAGGGTACAAGACTTTCCCCGTCGCCACTACCTTATGCGCGAAACCCCACGGATCGTCGGACAGTTCCAATAAGTGCGGCTCTATAGATGTATTTATGTCCCAACATATAGACGTAAGGCGAGCGGCGCCGTCCCACCAATCGCCGGGGCCCTCGTATTTATCGCAAACTACGGCAACATCTATGTCGCTGTACTCATGCGGGGTTCCGTTGAGATAGGAGCCAAAGAGCAGTATCTGCTTAGGATTAAACTCTTTGGCGACTATCTCGGCGTACGTTTCGGCTATTCTGAGAGCCTCTTCTTTATCCATGACAGAAATTCCTCCGTTTGAGCAATTAATTGTTTACTATATTCCGGCGTTAATCGTGATAGAATCGCTGACTTGTAGTCAGCGTATCTCGCTTCTATAAAAAGATGATCCGCATAGTTGATTAAATCCTTCTGTTTAACCGAAAATTCGCTTGCCAATCCCGTACGCTCAGCCAATTTTGGCAACGAGTGTATCCTCGGCGGATCATCTGACGACAAGGACGCGATATAAGCCTTTAACGCCTTCTCTATTACCTGATGGCATTGGTACCCCGCCAATACGTAATTCTGCGTCTGCAACATTCCGTGCGCACCCTTCAGGTCTCTATCGCACAGACCGAACCAAAGGTCAGACTTTCTGTCCATATCCACACCGCTTTCATGATGAACGTAATATATATTAAGATAATATATTGGATTTCCGATGTCAAGAAAAAAATTATTTTTTTTCGGCTCTTCCGCGCGTCCGTCGCGTCGTTCACGGGCATCGGTCGCCAAAATTTTTAAAAAAACTCTTGATTTTCATCAACATTATTGTATAATCAACAGATTGCGGCGTTTTTCGGGCTTGGGTCGTTGAAATTTTTTTAAAAAAACTCTTGATTTTCATGTAAAAAATCGTATAATCAATAGATTGCGGCGTTTTCGGGCTTGGGTCGCCAAAATTTTTTAAAAAAACTCTTGATTTTTCGTGGAAAAATTGTATGTTTATAGGTTTACGTGTCGTCGGGTCGTCAGGTCGTCGTCCAAAATGTCGTAAATTTTCAAGCTTTCACCCTTGTAACCCGTGCGTATCGGCGCATTGCGCCATTGGAACGCTCGCTGCCCATGATTACTAATCTACGCTCCGCGTTATATATTCTTCCGGCGTTTGTATTATGAGGTCTTTTTCTTTGTAATCTTTGATATTTCTAGTTATGATAGCCTGAATATTGCCGTCTTTAGCCGTAAAATACTGTAATCCGTCTTCAAAATCGTTAAATTTTGAATTTAGCGTCATATCAACAACATGTTCACTGATTGGCAGTACCCGTATCAACAACCGTAACGCTTTCAATTGTTTCTTGGCTTTATCGCGTCCGTTAATCTTTCTTAGAATATAAAAAACGTTTGATAGGACTACAGCCGTAGTAAAAACTTCTATCTCTTTTTTATGAACAAGCGTAAATATCTTCGCGCTATAGTCATAATATGGCGAGCGTTGCGCCAATAAATCAAGAATAACGTCTGAATCAATAAATATTTTTGTAATCATCTGCCGTCTCGGAGTATATATCGGATCTTTTCGTCGTCGCGCGAGACTCTTTCAAGATCCGTTTCGGAGATAATGCCGCTTAATTGTTGAATGAGCGGCGGATATTTTTCTGTCGAGCTATGTTCATCGGTCAAAGTTTTGAAAAAACCCTCCACAAGACCGGAGAGGTCCTTATTGTTGTTCTTGGCGTATTTTTTGGCCGAGTTTATTATCGCCCGGTCCAGCTTTAGAGTGAGTTCCGTTTCCATAATAGATTAAAATAATATTTGTTACACGCCGTGTCAAATTTTTTTTATGGTACAAACATATTTCTAGATTCAGCGATACCTAAAGGCGGGATGAATCCGGTCGTATTTTGGCGTATTAAGAATATAATAATATCACAAATACTGAATTTTTGTCAAACTTTTACTACTGTAACCCATTGAATATCAACATTTTACGCCGTCCGCGGCCATATTATTCCATAATATATGTTGATTTTAATCAAATAATTTCATATAATTATCAATTATATATTGATTTGTATCGATAAAAATCGTATGCTTACCATAATAAAGGGAGGTTTTATGCCAAATTCGGATTGCAACGGCTGTTCGGGGACGTTTACCGACGGGCGTGACGGGCAGGTTTACCGTACGGCGAAAATGCCGGACGGTAAGATATGGATGGCGCAGAATCTGAATTACAAGCCTGAATCGGGCAACTCTTGGTGTTACCGTGACAACGAATCGATGGGCGGGAAATACGGTAGGCTGTATGATTGGGATACGGCCATATCGGTCGCTCCTGCCGGATGGCATTTGCCGACGCGCGAGGAGTGGGAAGGTTTGCTGTCGGCGGTCGACGGCGGCGACGCGGCGGTGGGCAAGAAGTTGAAATCAAAGAGCGTGTGGCAGAAAGATTGCAACGGTACCGACGACTACGGATTTTCAGCCCTGCCCGGCGGCCTCTACTATAAAGGCAAATTCGCCTTCGCCCGCAACTACGGTTTCTGGTGGACGGCTACGGAATACGACGGCGACGTCGCTTACCATAGGAGCATATTTTACAGCAGCGACGATGTGTACGAACACAAATACTTCAAGACCCACGGGCGTTCCGTGCGTTATATCGCAAACTAACGGAGATTATACTGCCAAATCTTTTTTAGACGGAAGGGCGCTTAAATCAAAAATCTTTAAAATCTTTTTTAGACGGAAGGGCGCTTAAATCAAAATCTTTAAAATCATTTTTAGACGGAAGGGCGCGATAAATCGCGCCCTTCCATAGGATATGCGGGGCTAAACCCCGCATATAAAGTCAAAATCAAAGTCAAAATCGGCGTTTTTAGCCTTTGACTTTGATTTTATATATGCGGGGTTTAGCCCCGCATATTCTATGAAGCCGAAGGCTTCGTCTAAAAAAGATTTTAAAGATTTTAAAAGATTTTAAAAGATTTTAAAGAATTTGACTTTAATAATTTGACTTAAAGATAAGGAGGTTTTATGTTAAATAGTGAAGAGGGTCCGAACATCTATGATATCGCCACTGAGGCGCTTATAAAAAGCTGAAAGGCGTCTAAATATAGCGGTTACAATTCGGCTCTTGAGATTTTAGACAAAGCCATAAAAATATTATGCGAATTGG
>JAITFI010000092.1 GCA_031281485.1 Chitinispirillales bacterium
GTTTAAAAGAAGTCCCTCCCCCCTTTTTGTGGGGGGAGGGATTGAAGGTGGAGGGGGCTAATGTAGCGGGGCGTTGCGGGGTGTCCCCGCAGGGTGGGTAGCGGAAAACAAAAATGGGCAGAGCCCATTTTTGGTTGGAGCGAGGGAGGGCGCAGCCCTCCCCTTAAATGATTTTGATTTTAAAGATTTTAAAGATTTAAAGATTTTAAAGATTTTTTTGCTTTTCCCCGCGCAATATATTATATTAGAAAAACTGTCTTTATAGCGGCCGAAAGCCATTAACATCAAAAATCAATAAAAAATAGTAACAGGAAGGTCAAAAGGTCAAAATGTACTCAATTATCGAGCAAGGCGGCGTCCAGTTCAAGGCCGTCCCGGGAGCTAAGATCCGCGTGCCCCTCATCAGCGGCGCGGAGGCGGGCAGCAGCCTGACCATCGACAAAGTGTTGCTGACGGCCGACGACAGCGGCAAAATCAGCATCGGTTCGCCGACGGTCGCGGGGGCGACGGTCAGCGCCAAGGTCGTGGAGCACGGCGCGGACAAGAAGGTGCTGGTCATCAAGAAGAAGCGCCGGAAGGACTACAAGCGGAAGAACGGGCACAGGCAGAAGTTCACGCAAATCGAGATAGTGTCAATTAACTCGTAAATCGCGTAAATTTGGGTATTATGGGGGTTTAAACCCCTTTATCAACAAATAAAATAAGGCAAGGAGTTACAGAAATGGCGCATAAAAAGGGAGCAAGCAGCAGCCGCAACGGGCGCGACAGCAACTCTCAGAGGCTGGGAGTGAAAGTGTTCGGCGGCCAGTTGGTGCCGGCGGGCAGCATCATCATCCGCCAGAAGGGCACGGTGATCCACCCGGGGACGAATGTGGGCAAGGGTAAGGACGACACCCTGTTCGCCAAGATCTCGGGGACGGTGCAGTTCTCGCGCGGCGCGGGCGACCGGAAGCGCGTCAGCATCATACCGGCGCCGGTCGGGTCGTAAGAAGTCTTTATCCTCGGTATACCCCGGGTTTTCAGATTATAGGGGCGGGCGGCGGCGTCCGTCCCTTTGTTTTTGACGGTTTTGAAGATCTCGGGTACATTTTACAGCGATTTTACATGGCCTTTCCATCCTTTTTTTACTGCAAGCGTATTTTTATTATGACAGTTAAGTGGGGACACACACCCAAAAAAAGGAGCGTTCCATGTTAAGCGCGGAGCTTGATTTTGCTGAAAACGCGTTGGCCGAGGCGGAGGAGTTTGACGTTTCGTTCGCCGGGAACAAATTCACCGCCACGACGGCCGGACCGGCCAGACACGGCAGTACGCGGTTTGTCGAGCACCGGGAGATAGAGGAACTGCTCAATTCGGTGGAGTACGAGGTAGCAGATATCGACCGCGAGGCAGGGATCGCGGGGAAAGGCGCGGAAGAGCGCGCCGGGGTTAAGCCGTACGGCGCGGCGGGCGAAAAGGGCGCGCCCGGGAAGCAGTACAGCGAGTGCGTGCGGGTGTCGCTGTTCCCGGCCATCGGCAAACTCGCCAAACCCGGCGACATCTTTCCGCCGGATAAGAGCGTGGAGGCGATCTACGACGCCTTGAACCGCGACAAGGCCGTCACCGAGTTCACCGTGGTGGACGGCGCTACCCCGCGGGGCTTTATGACCCGCTCCATGATAAACGAACTCCTCGGCGGCAGGTACGGTTTCTGGCTCAACGCGAAGAAGCGCATCGGCGAGGTCGTGAGCGACGACTTTCTGAAGGTGGACCGCCGCATGCCCATAGACTATGTGACCAAACTCGCCATGCAGAGGCCCCAAGAGTGCCTCTACAACCCGATAGTGGTGATTGACGAGGAGGGGTACTACGGCGTGGTAACGATAAAAGACCTGCTCGACGCCTACTCCAAAGTAGAGGTTGAGGCCGCCATCAGCGCCAACCCGCTCACAAAACTCCCCGGCAATTTAATAATAGAGGGAGAGATCACAAGGCGTATATTCGGACAAGGCCCCTACTGCATCATATATATCGACATCGACAACTTCAAGGCCTACAACGACGCCTACGGTTTCGAGAACGGCGACCTGATACTCAAATTCACGGCAGACACGATAAAAGACAGCGTGTCAAACGGAGAGTTCGTGGGCCACATCGGCGGCGACGACTTCATCATAATATGCGACTACCACGACGGCTCGGAGATCTGCCGCGAGATAATAAGGAGATTCGCCGCGGGCGTAAACTCCTTCTACCGCGACGTCGATTTGGAAAACGGCTTCATCATCTCCACAAACAGGCACGGCGTGGTGGACAGCTTCCCTATCGCAAGCCTGTCCATCGCGGGAATATCAAACAAGTCTACCGGAAGCCTGCACATAAACGCGTTCTCAAAGGCGATCGCGCATTTGAAGAAGAAGTGCAAGAAGCGGGCGGGGAATTATTTTGAGATCATTTAGATACCAACGGCGGAGTCAAGCGTCACCGGGACGGACCCGACGGGGCCGTCCGACGGAGGCGCTGAAAACAAGTTTTTTTGTATTGTAATACAAAAAATGCCGAAAAATCAGGAATTTTTGTATTGTAATACAAAATAGCGTATTTATTTCGACCTGACAACCCGGACCTTAATATTCCGCCCCCGCCCCCTGATGTCGACAAAATACACTCCTTTAGCCACGCCCGTAAGCGGCACCGACAGTTTTCCGTCGCGTTGCACATCTAAGCGCATTACCGTTCTCCCTCTGATGTCGACGAGCGACGCTGAGGCTTCGGCGGCCATGTTGGCGGTTAGGGTTATGATTACGGAATTCCCGACGCGCTTCACCGAATACATGTTCGCCGGATCGGCGCGATACCTTACGCCGATGGGTGGAGTAAAGGCGCCTTCCGGCGGGGCAATATAATCGGGTGCAGGAGGAGGGGGCCGGTACAGTTTTGACACGTCTCCGGTGAAGTACGCGCGATCTACTATTATCGTGCCGGTTTTGCCGTCGGAGTCCTGAACTTGGAAGCGGATGCCGGTCAGTTTTGACAGGGTCGTCTGTAGGTTCTTGCCGCTGCCGTCCGCGCGTTGTTTAAATTTTGAGAGCGGCATGCGGAACAGCGAATCAGTCGTCTTGAGATTGAGCGAGTCCGAGAAATACTGGTATTCCGCCGGGAAGTTGAAGTCCGAAGAGACTAACTGCACGGAGACGCCCAAAACCCCGCTCGCGACGCGGGCGGCGATTATCAGCGTATCGATGCCACGCAGGTCGCAGGGGCCTCCGCTTGAATCCTGACACGTCCATTCAAGTCCGGCGTGAGGGTCGTATCCGAGTTGGTCGCGCCCCATGAGGCTATACTTCCAGTGGAGCCGTTTGTTCCCGTTGTTCTCGCTCACTATGGAGATCTCCGCCGTAGACCGCCCCGGCTTTCCGAAGTCGGAGTCTAAGAAACTCTTCCACTCTTTCCCTATATAAGGTATAGCGTCGCCGTCCGCGAAATCGTCAATCAGCAGGCGGTTGCCGACCATTAGGTTGACGCTCGCGAAGGGTTTGCCCAGCCACACTTTCTCCGTATAGACATCGCTAATGCCCGCGCCGCTCACCGTCAGCGTGTAGAAACCCTGCGGCATATAGCCGCCGGTTTGCGATAGGCCGTACCACACCGCGTTGACATCTTTTGAGTTGCCGCCGAACGACACCGTCTGTCCGGTGGAATCGTGCTTAAGCGTCACCGTCCAGCGGATGGAGCGGCTGAACGACGCGGTCACGCGCAGCGGCGCAATCTCCGCGTTAATGACATTCGTGTCGAGTACGGGGCGGCTCTCCCAAGCGGGCGGGCCCTGCGGGACGCCGTCTTTCAGGTCTTCCCACACATTGGTAAAGGCTCCGCCGAGTACCGACGCGCCAAACCAGCCTAAGAATTGATCGTAGTACATATCGCAGTGCAGCGTGTCGTTCCCGCCCTCCGGATCGGAAGCGTGGGCGAAGAAATCATTCCCTGCATCGTAGAATTTGAGAAACTCGTCGCTGTATTCCTCGGCCATTTCCGCGCCGCCTACGGCCATGGCCGCGATGCCCCACATTCCGACAGTCAGGTGATTGTGCATACGGCGGGGGCGCTCCACTTTGCCGCCCTTGCCGTCGCTTATGGCGTCGATAGCGGTGTCGGGAAGAAGCTCGCCATTCATGGTGAAAAAGTTTGCTTTTTCGGGGGAGCCGAGGAAATTTATCGCTTTGCTTAAATAGGACTTCGCCCTCTCGTCTCTGTACCAAAGGTAGTGAAGCCCGATCTTCCAGAATATCCTGATGGCGTCCATGTACATGGCGTCTCCGGCGAAGTAGGCGTTGTAACCGGCGCCGCCCGTGGACCTGCCCTCAAAGGTGTACCAGTCCGGCGCGAGCCCGCGCGAGTATCCGGGGGATTTCGCGAGCATTTCGTATACCCCGTCGGTGAGCGTTTTCCAAGCCGACGCGTTCTCGGGGTCGAATTCGGCGAATATCTCGTATGACCCCGGCGAAAAGTAACTCGGGTTGATAGTGCCGGCCCCGTCGCCCCCCCAATTGCCGGGCAACAGGATCTTGCCGTCTTTTATCATGGTCGTCCTTATGGTGCCCAGCATATCGCGGGCGCGTCCGGCGTATGTGGCGTTGTTTTTGGGGTCGGTATAGGGCCTCCAAATATTATTCTTGACCAACTGATCCGCGAATATGAGCAGCAACGCTATGTCCTGCTCGGCGTCGGACGCGGGGCCGTCGTTGTATTGCCCCATAGCCGGGTTAGCGTTGCCTTGGGAGTCCCGGCGCCAATTGTACAACTTCGCCCCGCCGCTCCACATATACGTCTCGGCGCCGTTCCAAATCTTATTGAAATACGTCTGATCGTTGCAGTACAGCGCCAAAAACATCCCGTAGCTTATCCCCTCGCTGACAGCGTCGCCCGGGAACTCCGATCTCGGCCTGTGCACCATGCCGGTTCTATATGGATCGATATTGCGCTTCTTTATCCCCTCCCATGTCTTCTTCAGGATAGTGTCGTAGGGGGTTGATACCTTGGGCATGGTATTCGGGTACGGAAGAAGGGCGGCCCAAGCCGACGCGGCGGCGACCAATAAAATCACCGCCGCAGACTTTATGGATATTGATCGCGTTAACGCCATAGATTTTCTGTCTCCTAGACAAATAAAAATCTTATCTGCTTAAACTATTATTGTTAACAAAAAGGGGCGGGCAGACCCCGCCCCTACAAAATCACTTCTTCTTTTTAGCCGCCTCTTTCTCGGCCTCTTTCGCCGCGGCTTCCTCCTCCGCCGGAGCAAGCTGCGTATCCAAACACTCTATTATCCTCAATACCCGATATCCGGGGATCGTCACCTTCGCGTCGGCCTTCCATTGGCCGCCCTTGACCTGGACGTAGGCTTGATCAAGCTCATTCTCCTTAATCTCGTCCTTTATACATGCCAGCAAGTAGGCTTTCGCCTTCTTATCCTTTGACATGACGTACTTTTCCAAACCCGCGGCGGCCTTGTCGTAGGCCTGATTCACCGCCGTCTTGGTCGCCACGTCAAGCGACGGCATGGTCGACGTGCCGGCCACGCTTATTTGCGGATAGCTCTTGGGCCTGTTGGACTTGGGCGGCTGCGACTTCACGAAAGTATAGGTGTAATCCGACTTCAGCCACAAAACGTTGGTCTTGAGCGGAATGTAGACGTCGCCGTTGTCGTCCGGGGCCAATGTGGCGTTCTTGTAGCTCCAAGTGCTGTCAGGATGAAGTACCACCTCGCTGCCGTCCTCCAGAGCGATGGTCGTTACAGCACCGGAAATCATCTTGTCGGCCAAAGCCGGAACGGCAGTCAGCGCAGTCAGTACGGCTGTGACCGCCAACATAGTTCTAATTATAGTAATTTTTCTTTTTGACGCCATTTTTATTATTTCCTTTTTAATTGATGAAAAATCAGCGATTAATCGCGTTTCTACCTTCTATACGGGTTGGACAAAATCATGACGCCCTTTTCCATCCCAAAGTACAGGTTTCCGGTCGCCTCGTCCCTATACATAGCGTATACCTGCTCCGCCTGTACTCCGTGCATGTTCTTGTCCGACACCCACTCCTCGCCGTTGAACCTGAGCAGGCCGGACTCCGAGCCGAACCACGTGCGGCGGGTATCGTTCATTATGGAGGTTATGCCATCCTGTATCTCCACGTAACGCTTCCACGTCTTACCGTCGAAGGTGTTGAGGTTCTTCGGGCCGTCGGTCATCCATATTTTGTCGCTATTGGGTTCTTTGGCGAGCACTCTCACATTGTTCCACTCCAAACCATCGCCGCCGGTGTTCTTGGCGTTGTAATTCTGGAAGCTTGACCCGTTGTACACGCTCAAGCCCTTGTTGGTGCCGAGGTACATATCGCCCCTTGAGTTGGAGACCAACGCCTGCACCCTGTTCGACGCCAAACCGTCGCTCGTGGTATATTTCGTCCAAGAGCTGCCGTTGAAGCGCGCCGCGCCGTTCTCGGTGCCGACCCAAACGTCTCCGCCGCTCCCAACCGCCACCGCGAGAACCTTACCCTCCGGGAGGCCATCCGCCGACGTGTATGAGGTGATGCTCTTGCCCTTAGCGACGGCCACGCCCTCTTCGCAGGCGATCCAGACGTTTCTGCTACGGTCAACAGCCATGCCCGTCACGCCGGATGAGGCGATGCTGCCCAGTTTGGCGTGCTGCTCCATGAGCGGTTTCCCTTTGACCGAAGCCGTCGACTGCCAGATCACGATCTCGTCGGTAGCGTACCACACCGCGTCGCTGAGCACCGCGAACGCTTTGACCGGGGACCGGGAGGCGATGATTTTATATTCGGTAGGCTTCTCGTGAATCACCTCGCGGGCAATGGCGTCCTCGCCCGTCTTTTCTTTCTGGGCGAAAGCGGAAAGGGCTAAGGACAGGGTTAAAAGCGCGGTTGACGCTACCAATTTCGGCTTTAATCTCAACATAAACTCCTCCTTATAGGGTGATTTATTATTTAATGTTAAATAAAATCAATGCCATATATAATAATATACTTGTCTGCGGACGATAACGCAACATTTTACTTTTCGTCGAAGAGACGGCCCCAGTAATCGGTTTCGGGTTCCGTGTCTTCGTATTCGTATCCGGGCGTTTTTAGGAGCGCTTGGTATGTCCAGTAGTTGCCCATCACTTTTTTTACGTAGCCTCGGGTCTCGAAGAAGCCAATGTCCTCTACGAATAGGTCGGGGTCTAGGTTCTTGTTCCTGTCGCGCCATTTGACCGCGTTGTGGGCGCCGGCGTTGTAGCTGCACAGAACCAGCACTTTGTTGCCGTCGAATTGCACGGAGCGTTTGCGCAGGTAGAAGGTACCGTAGCGGATGTTCGTTTCGTAATTGTAGAGGGACTCCTCGGCAAACGTCTCTTTAAGCTCGCGCGCTATCCCCTCGCCCGTCGTCGGCATTACCTGCATTAGGCCGATGGCTCCGGCCGGGGAGACAATCTTGTCGTCAAAGATGCTCTCTTGGCGCATAACCGCGCTTACGAGCAACGGGTCTACGCCGAAGCGGGAGGCGTACTTAACTATCTCAGCCGAATAAAAGGGGGGGTAGAGCACCGACAGCACTTGAAGCGGCCTGCCCTCCCTGCTCTCCATAGGGATGCGCCACATGAGCCGGCGGGCTACGCGGAAAGAGAGGGCTCTGCTGCCGGCTATGGCGTAGCCGCAGGCTAAATCGTACTGCAACTGGAGGTTCTCGGAGTAGCCGCTCTCGAACCTATCCAAAAACATATCCGCCGCCGCCGGACGCGCCGCAATGAGCAACGCCGCGCCGCGCGCCAGGTCGATACTGTCCTTGGCGGACAGCTTCCTCTTAGACCAAGGCGTCAATGAGTCAAGCCAAGCCCGCGCCCGCGCCTCGTCCATGCCGCGCATGACCAGTCCCCCGCCTAACAGCCAACCGCCCGCAACACTGTCGGGGACAGCGCCCGAAAGCTGCCTCGCCCGATGCGCGTAGTAGTCCGTCGGATCGAGCCGCGTTATTTCACCCCACACCTTGCGCGCCTCAGCCGCGCGGCCCTTGGCGGCCAAACTCTTCCCATGCCAGAACATCCCCGCCCACTGGTAGTCCGACTGCGGGAACTTCCTCTTGAACGCCTCCAAGTGGGCGACCGTGCTGTCGTAAAGGTCGCGCCGGTAGTAACAGAGCGCGTGGCGCAAATAGGCCTCCTCCGTCCGCTTGCCCTTGGTACCGAAGACGCGCTTGTAGCCCGCCGCAGCCGATTTGTAGTCTCCGGCCTCCTCAAAATTCCAAGCCCGCAGCCACAGTATCTCCTGCGTCTTCTGGTGGTTGGGGAAGCGCTCCACGTGGCGGTCATACCAAACCTGCGCCTGACCGCCCTGATCGAGGCTGCGGTAGGCGCGGGCGATGTTCATCAGCACCTCCGACTCCGAACCGTAGGCGGCGTCGTACTTCTTATAGTAATCTATCGCCTTCTGCCACTGCTCGCGCCCGAAGGCGACGTCACCCAAGAGCCGCGCCGCCTCCTTGGCGGGCACGGCTAAGGAAAATTCGGGGCGGCGCTGCGCCTGCTGCAGCAATTTATCGGCGGTGACAAAGTTGCGGCACTCGGCTGACTGCTTAGCTATAGAAAACAAGAATTTCGTGGTGACGAGCGTAGTGTCGGAGGAGCGCTTTTTGAACACGCGGTCAACGAAACGGCACACCGAACGCTTTTCAAGCTCCGGCATGTGCCTCTCAAGGAGAGAGTCGGCCTCCGCCACGCGGTCGGCGGCGACGAGCGAATCGCAGATCGCCTCCAACCCCGCCGCGTCGAAGAGCCTCTGCGCGCGCTCCCACTTCCGGTACTCGTCGAGCCAAGACGAGGCGGCGGGTACGGAGGCCCCCCTGTCTAACTGCGGCTTGATCTTAGAGAACACATACTGGCGGTACTTGACCGGAAGCCCCGAGGCCTTGAGAGCCGAGGCGTACGCGGCCACGGCGAGCGCCCCCTCGCTCCGGCTGACCGCCAAGTCGCCTATCTGCTCCATTGCCAGCGGCGCCAGAACCGGGCTCGCCCGATTGACGGCGTTGAGCGCCGCGAGCGCCTCGGTTACATTGCCCAGCCGCGCGTTTATCACCCCGATCTTGTACAACCGCAAAAGCGTATCGGCCTTCTTGACGGCGGTATCCCCGTTAACCGCGGAGAGGGCGGCGGCGTACTCGCCGGCGGCAAGCTCACGCGCCCCCGACCAATTAGCCGCGCCGGGCAAACGCGGGGCGGAGGCGGCGTAAGGCCGCGGCAGGCAAATAATCAGAAAAACAACGCCAAACACCGACGCGAAGGCGGCGGACATTGACGTTGACGTTGACTTTGACTTTGATTTCGGACGGGTAGCCATATTGTACTAATATATATCAAAGTCAGATTCTTTAAAAGATTAAAGTCAAAATCTTTTTTTTAGACGAAGCCTAAAAAAGCCAAATCTTTAAAAGCTTTAAAATCTTTTTTAGACGAAGCCTTCGGCTTCATAGGATATGCGGGGCTAAACCCCGCATATATAAAATCAAAAGACTGTCTGAACTAGGATTGCCTACGGCGAAGTAAACAAGTTGGCTTCGCCGAGATAAACAAGTTAGTAGGATTTAAAGGATTATAGGATTAAAAAGAAAAAAGCCATTGACGTTGACTTTGACTTTATATGCGGGGTTTAGCCCCGCATATCCTATGGAAGGGCGCGATTTATCGCGCACTTCCGTCTAAAAAAGATTTTAAAGATTTTGACTTTTATCTTTTAAAGAATTTGGCTGTTTTGAGTTTAGCGTCGCTGGACGTATTATCGATTGAGCTGAGACTTAGCCTTATTTATGGGAACTATATACTTAACTCCGCATACTCCCCGAAATGCTCCGAAGTACGCCCCGAATACCCCCTGAATGCCCCCGAATACGGCAGAGTACCCCGCGACGGCGGTTGCAGAATCAAGTAATTAATTCCCAAACCTTTCGATGAATTTTTGGCAAGCGAATAGTGTTCGGGGAGTCAAAATCGACAAAAATGTCAATACACGGATGCCCGTAAAACGCGTTTAAATAGCGATTACAGCGTGTTGTTTTTGGGTGGACAAAAATGTCTCCCCGATGTGTTATCATTTTAACAACTCTTTCGTAATTTTCGGTTAATTAGGCCACGCGCCGCCCGGCTTTGGCTTTATCCGCAACGCCCAAATGCTTGCGCGTGTGTTCGGTTTGCTCGAAGCGGAGCGTTCCGTTTTCGAGGAAAATTTTTAGCGTTATGGTCGAGGGAGTGTTATCCGCCAAGCCGAGCTTCGCCCTCTCCGGATTGATAGGCGCTAATATAAACACGCTTTCATCATCTTCGGATACCGACGACGAAAAAACGGTATCGGCTGAAATATTGTTAATTATGCAATATTTCTCGATTTCGTCTTTGTGTTTTTTTATAATTCGGTACATAAATTACACGCCCCTTATCTAAAAAATCTTCTATACTTGCCCTCAGAATCGTAAATTACACTACCGTCTTGTTCAAATGCCGCCAATAAAGAGCTTGCTGCCTATTATTAAGCGGAAAATCACGCCTTTCCACCGCCCAAGGCACACCTTTTCCGCTATAGCGCCCCTGCTCTATCGGCAAACTTATAGTGCTTCTGTCCACACCTATTAATATACTACTTCCCGCGTCAAAATACAAATTTTTTTTAAAACTATCTGACAAATATCCCGGCGACCTCCATGTGATGCGTATTCGGGTATAGATCGAACAACGCCAACTCCGTTAGCCCGTACCCTCCGGCAAGCAGCGCCTTGGCGTCTCTGGCGAAAGTGGACGGGTTGCACGATACGTACAGGACGCGGCGCGGTGCCGTGTCTATCAGCCATTTGCGCATAGTCTTGACAAGCCCCGGGCGCGGCGGGTCGACCACCACGCAGTCGGGACGGCGTCCCTTCAATATCTTCTGCAAACTGCCGTCACGCTCCACGTCGGCCAGTACCGCTTTTATGCGGTCTCTTTTGTTGACGGCAAAATTCCGCTCCGCGGCGCGCACTTGACCGGCGACATTCTCAACCAAGACTATCTCGTCGAAATCGTCCGCAAGCATAAGCGAAAAAAAGCCTATCCCGCCGTACAAGTCCAAGCAAAACCCGCCGCCCAAACGCCCTTTCGCCCAACGCCCCAACCGTTCCAATAAGAATCCGTTGGACTGAAAGAAGCTCCCGCCGTCCGCCAAAAACTTTATGCCCGATACGTTGATCTCTGTTGCGGCATTCGTCAATCCGTCGATAACCGGATCGCTCGCCACGCTCTCCCCGGCCAATATCTTTACGCTGCTTACGCCGTTTATGTATTTTTTATCCGCGTGAAACCGTTTGCCGCTGTTATTATTGATACTATTGATACCGTTACCGTTCAACCCGGCCAAAATACCGTTCAACCGATCGTCCAAAAGCAGACATCTATCCATCCTCACAACATCGTTGGTCCTTTTGCGAAAGAATCCGGCGGCGTTATTCCCATAGTCAACTTTAATCTGCGCCCGTATTCTGTAACCGAATTCCTCTGCCGTGAATACCTCTACGTCGCGGGGATAATCAAACTTGCCGATGCGCGTCAGGCAGTCTATGAGGATATCTTTCTTGCACCTGAGTTGTTCGCCATAAGGGAGATGAAGCCAATCGCACCCGCCGCACTCATAGGCATATGGGCAAGGCGGCTCGCGGCGGTCGGGCGACGGGCTGACGATCTTTACAACCCGCCCGATACGCACACCGCCCTTAGTCCCATCCTCCAGAGCCTCAACGACATCACCGGCAGCCACATCCGGAATCAATATCACGCCGCCGCCGTCTCTGGCAAGGCCGTGTCCGCCGAATACAAGCTTTTCTATTTTTAGTACAGTATTTATAGCCATTATTTGAGGGGTCTGTTGTGGTGATGGTTGTAACGAATATAACGTATATTAAGATAATACTTGGGGAAGGATAAAGTCAAATTTATTGTTGGAGGCGGGCGGCGACCTAGGTCGCTGCCTCATCTTCCATCAACTTCATGTTAACATCCGAGACAAAATCGTAGAAACTGCCAGAAGTGATGATACCGGTCGTTCCTACGTTGCGGGTCAGCTGTTTCCTGATGACACTGACGACAACATCTCCCAAGCCGACAACAACCCAGAATATTTCACCGTTGAACTTGCGTTCCCAGGTTGTCAGTATAAATTTACCATTATCCGCTCTAACCTCAGCCTGTTTCAGCTCCCATCGGTCCGGGTTAAAATTAACCAGCTCAGCGATAAGCTCCGGCGGGATATTTCTGTCGGTTACCCGCTGATTGTAGTGGGAACCGTGAAGTTTTAACGAGCGAACATCCCCAAACTTAAATCTTACCCGTTCGAAAAGTGAAGCGGGTCCATAGTCAACGTGGAATTTCTTTCGTTCCTTGTTCAAAATCCCCACTGTATGTTACCTCCTCCCTAACACGTTGATAATATATCGGATTAACGGTAATATCTGATGTTTGTTATAAATGGGAACTATATACATAACTCCGCGGCCCTCCCGCCGGATCCTAAAGATACGCCCTTCGCCCGATCGCCGCCCACACTCTACCGCAACTTTCTCTTTCCTTCAAGTCGTTTCTGTGTTTCCTTGATGTTTGCGAGATAGTCCCGCTCGACCGGCGATAAGTCGCCGACTATTTTTTGGCAGTACTTCTCGTATTCGGCTTCAGCTTTGGCAAGCGCGGCCTCGTGGCTAACTATTCCGGCATCTAATAAAATACCTTTACCGTACCTCTTGGCGAAATCGTCCAATTCGACCACCCAATCACGCATATACATCGGCTGGTGTTGCATTGCCCGTAGTTCCGCAATGTCGAAAAACGCGGACACCATACGGTTCAGAGTTGCAAGTTCCTCCTCGGTCAGATAGTTTTTTGCAATACCGACCTCACCCTTCTTTGGGTGCTCCCCGGAAAAGACCGTCAGACCCATAAAGGGTAGCTCGGCGTTGGCTCGTTGCAAAATGACCTCTGCGGCGGTACGACCATGTGCAGCAAAATGTATTTTATTTTGGACAATCTTGAAAAATTCCAACGATTCCGGCATTTGCGGATTGTAGTCTACACTTGTAGCATAAAGGTCAAGTAACTGCCGATAGAAAACTTTCTCGCTAGAACGGATGTCACGGATGCGTTCTAATAGTTCACGCCAATAGTTACCACCACCCGCCTTTTTCAGCAGGTCGTCATTCATCGCGAAGCCTTTCTTGAGATACTCCTTCAGGATTCCCAATGCCCAACGACGGAACTGGGTACCGCGCAATGATTTCACTCTATAACCGACCGAGATAATTACATCAAGGTTGTAATATTTAATATTTCGACTAACTTCACGGGCACCTTCATTTTGAACTGTCAAGTATTCCTTGACAGTTGCCGACGCTGAAAGTTCACCTTCGTCAAAAGCGTTTTTGATGTGCAAACTGACATTCTGCTTCGTCGTCTGGAATAATTCAACCATTTGCGCCTGTGAAAGCCAAACGGTCTCGTCCTCCAAACGGACGTCAATCTTCGTTTGATTGTCTTCCGTCTGATATATGATTATTTCGGATTCAGATTTAATACCCAATTGTCCCCCTATCATACGCCGAAACTCAATGTACACCCCTCGCCCGATCCACGTTCCACCGAATATGCTCTATCAACTTGTCTCTATCGCCAAACGACAACCCGAAATCCTCACGTATTCGGCTAACGTCGAACAGCATAGGCTTCTCGCTCCACCCGAGGTCGTTCAGCACAATTTCCGACTTTGACGACGGATAGTACTCTATGGCGATCTTCGCGATCTGTTCCCAGCTTGTAAAGGTATCGGCGAGCGCCAGATAAACCTCCTCATTTTTATCGCTCTCAATTAACTTCAAATAGAGTTGCGCTATCTCTTCCGCCGATATGAACTGCGTGCCGTCGTGTTTTGTCAGCGCCACCGGCTTGCTGTTGACCACGGCCTCCGCTATGTCTCTGAAGCGCGCGTCGGGCTGCGTTGAGCCGTCGGGATAGGGCGGCGTAGAGTAGGTGTACCCGGGGCGTATAACGTTGCGCTTCATAGATACCTCCCTGCCGCCGTAATATTTTCTGAACCCAAGTACGTACGCCTCAGACGCGGCTTTAGTACTGCCGTAGAGGTCGACCGGCAGGTTCGCCATCGACTCTTCCATCGTTTGCCGCATGCGCCCCATTGCGGCGGTGCTGCTTGTGTATATGAACTTTTTCACTCCGGCTTTTTCTGCGGCCTCGAGCAGATGTACCGTGGCGGCGGTGTCGTTTATGAGCATAGACATAGGTTCGTCGCCCCAGCCGAGCGCGATGTGTATCACCGCGTCGCATCCTTTAACGTATTCGGTCATTGACCAATGATCGTTGATATCGCCGTTTACCAACTTAGCCTTTTGCGACAAGGACGGATATTTATCGGGGTTGCGCGACAGCACCAGCGCGTCGTGTCCCGCGTTTACCATGGATAAAACGACGTACTGACCTATGTTTCCGGTTCCTCCGGTTATGAATATCTTCATATATTTTCTCCGTTGTCAACGCCTATTGACATTATTTGCCGCCGAATAATTTGCCGCCGGGCAAATCGTTCTCGTCGGCAATAACCGCGCCGATCGGGCGCCATCTTGCCTTGGCCCTTTCACGCGCTCTGTAAATCTTCGCGGCGATCTCGCCTATATCGGCACTCCGCCGTTTTGCCATTCCGACAACAACGCTGTCGCCGTCTTCGCCGTCCTCCGGAAACGCATAGTCGGGCTGCAGCATTTTCATCGCGTAGTATATTTCCCTCAGTTCTCTTACCAGTATCCGACGGATGTATTCGGCCGAAACATTAGGGTATTCGGCTTGTATATCCTCGATTTGCGCTTGTATTATCTCCTGCTGGTTTACGTTAGGGACATGCTCGTTCACATCGGTTTCTACATCCGCCGGCACCTGATCCGGCCAGATCCCAACCCTATGATACTTCCCCGTCCGCTCCGAGAGTCCGCTGAGTTCAAGGAAAGTGACGCTGAGTTTCTTGACTCTTTCCGGCGTTGTAATCGGGATGAGCAGCTGGCCCATGCCTTTGCCGTAGCTGTTGCTGCCGCCCACCAAATACGCGCCCGCGCGGTCTTTGAGGCCGGCGGCCAATATCTCGGAGGCGCTGGCGCTGTAGCCGTTTATCAGTACCGCGATCTTCTTGTTGAGTAACTTGGGGCGCCGCGTTTCCGTGCTGAACACGTCCTCCAGCGTCTCGCCGGCGTCAATGCGGGCGTTGTAATCCCTATAGCGGACATTGACGTACGGGGTGCCGTACGGCAGCATTTCGCCCAAAATAGCGTCGGACACGCTCAGATACCCGCCGCCGTTGTCGCGCACGTCTATGATGATGTTTTGGTACTCTGCCAATATCGGCAGAATCCTGTTAAAAACCACCAGCGCCGTATCCGAAAATTCCGGCAGGCAAAAATATACGGTGGAGGGCGTGACCTCTTCAGGATCGTAAAACACCGTATTCGGATCAAACAAGGTATCGCCGGTCGGACGGTCGCTCATGTATTCGGTGTAGCGCGCACCGCGCAACGTGTCGCTTATACGGTCGAACATGTCGTACGGCGTCATTGACCCGATGGTATCGGGAAGACGGTAGTGGAAGATACTGTATATCTTGAGGTTCCGCCACACGCTATGCCGCTCGTCAAGGACGACCGGAACATCGTCGTCGGGGATATAGACGTCGTCGGGAGGATCCGCGCAACCGCTGATAAACGCAAGCGCGGCAATAGCCATAAATACAAGTAATTGGTGTCTTTTCTTTTTTTCTTTGTCGATGCAGGACATTTTTAATTATTCTCCTTACGGTAGGTTAAAGTTAACGTAAAAATCAAAATCTTTTTTAATAGGCAAATCCTTCTCATCAACAACGACCGCACCCATTGGACGCCACGCCGCTTTTACCGCCACTGCGCCGCCGTACACCGCAGCCGTAACACTGTTCAGTTTCTCCGCCAGCGCGTCACCGCCCTCGTCGGGATTAAGCGTGACCTCCGGTTCCAACATTTTCAGCGCGTAGTACAGTTCCCTGACATACTGCGAGCCCGCGTCCGGCCATCGCTCTAGGGCTTCATTGATTATCTCTTGCGGCACGTTGTCCGGTTTGATCCCGACCTTGTGATATAGGCCTGTTCTATCGGTGATCCCCTGAATCTCGAGGAAGGTGATGCTGATCCGTTTTCGCCCGTCCCTATTTATTATGACTTGGCCTATGCCCTTGCCGTAGCTTCTGCCGCCTATCAGGTACGCGCCGGCGGCGTCCTTCAGACCGGCGGCTAATATCTCGGAGGCGCTGGCGCTCCTGTCGTTCATCAGTACCGCGATTCTCTTGGGTCGGCCGTCGAGATTGAGCAGGTGAGGATTCCGCGTAGTCGTGCGGCTCGTGTCCTCCGTTGTTTCGCCGACGTATTCGAGGTTGTTGTACCGTCTATAGCGGTTTTTGATGTACGGGGTATCGTACGGCAAAAGCTCGCCCAAAATCGAGTCGGTCACGCTAAGCAGCCCGCCGCCGTTTCTGCGGACATCAATGATGAGGTTCGGATAGCGCGACAATTTCCGCAGATTTAAAATGAAATATTCGAGCGCCGTATCAGAGAACTCCGGCAGACGGAAGTACATAGTGGACGAGTCGGCGGTGAGCAGTTGCGGGTCATGGAATTTCGTATTCGGATCAAACATGGCCCCGCCGCCCGGACGGTCGTCAATGTACTCGGTGTAACGACCGCCGCCCAGCGAATCGTTTATGGCGCGGAACATATCGTAGGGCGTCATAAACCCCGCGGTCTTGGGGAGGCGTTCGTGGTATATGCTGTACACCTTTAGGTACTGCCACACGCTCTGCTGCTCCTCAAGGGTGAACTCATCGCCTTCGTAGGAGGGGTAGACGCAGCCGCAAATAAGCGCAAGCGCGGCTATAGCCGTGAATATCGGTAGTTTGCGTTGATAGCGCATCTTCTCTTTTGCTTTGTTGATGTGATGTTTATACATAATGTCAACCTCTGACTCTTTGTATTCTATCCTTGTAATCCGAACCGCCGAAGACGTAGTTTCCCGCGACCAAAACATTCGCTCCGGCCGTGGCGCAGACCTTGGCCGTCTCTTCATTGACGCCGCCGTCCATCTCTATGTCAATATTGATACCTTTCTCTATCGACATTTTTCTCAACGCGCGAACTTTATCCAATACGTCCGGTATGAACTTCTGACCTCCGAAACCGGCGTAGACCGACATCACCAGCGCCATGTCGATCTCCGGCAGCGCATCGGTAAACAGGCTTATCGGCTTGTCCGGGTTGACCGCCACACCCGCCTTTACGCCGCGGGCCTTTATCTTGGCTATGACCGCCCTGACGTCGTCTATGCCGCCAACGGCCTCGGCGTGGAAGGTGAGGATGTCGGCGCCGGCGTCGCAGAAGGCGTCCGCATACTTGGCCGGGTTGACGATCATCAGATGCACGTCAAGCGGCACGGATACGCACTTCTTAACCGCGGCCACCACCATCGGGCCAAAGGTGATATTGGGCACGAAGGCCCCGTCCATGACGTCGCAGTGGATCAGGTCGGCCCCGGCGTCGCAAGCGGCCTTGACCTCGCGCTCCAAAAAACGAAAGTCCGCGGAAAGAATGGAGGGGGCGACCCTGACTTCGGTTCTTGTCTTCATACGATAAACAATATAATATGAGGCAGGGGGCAAAATCAAATTCAAAAGGCGGTTGATTTTAAAATCCCCGAATTTTGACTTTTTAAACATTCGGTATTATATTTATAGACACATATATTGATAAGGCACAACATATTGTAAGGAGGATCGGCATGACACTCTCAAAAACACGCGCCGCGCTTGCGTTTCTATACCTCGCCCCGATCGCCATCGCGACGCAGGCGTTTGGAGCGGTCACGTTGACCGGAAAAGTTACCGACGGGCAGGGAAACGCCCTGCAAAACGCCGTCGTAATGATTAAAGCGGGCGGCAACCTGATAGCGTCAGCCCGCGCGCTGACCGACGCGCAGGGAAACTTCGGGCAGTTCAAATCCGCGGCTATAGAGGTCGCCGGCATCGGGGAAACACTGCTGGTCGTTAAAAAAGCCGGATATTTGCCGAAAACCGTCAACTATAGCGAAATATCCGGAGGAAACGCCGGAACCGTCGTTCTCGAAAGCGACCCGCTGGAGAGGCGCATCGACAGCGTCATGAGCTTGATGAACCTCGCGGAGAAGATCGCCCAGATGACCCAGCCGGAGTTGAGTTCCGGCCCTTTCAGCAACGGTGTAAGCACGCCGAACAGCGGCACATCCTACCTCTACGGCAGCGTTCTGAACGGCGGAAGCGGTTATTCGTCCACGTTCCTTAATACGGTGACGACCACCCTGAACGGTTGGCCCGCCGGACGGGCCAGAATCCCCACGTCGTACGGCAAAGACGCCGTGCACGGCAACGCCGGGGTGGCCGGTTACACTGTGTTCCCCCACAACATAGGCCTCGGCGCCGCCCGCGACTCCGCGCTGGTAAGGCGCATAGGCGAAGCGACCGCCAAAGAGCTTTGGGCAGCCGGAATCGACCTCAACTTCTCGCCGGCCATATCCGTAGTCCGCGACGCGCGCTGGGGGCGCTCCTACGAAAGCTACGGCGAGACCGCCGAGCTCGCGGCGCAGATGGGCGCGGCGATGGTGCGCGGCTTGCAGGGGGAGCGGTACAATGCCCCGTGGCGCATAACGGCTACCGCCAAACACTTTCTGGGCGACGGCGGCACGACGGACGGCAAGGATCGCGGGAACACGGCCGCCACGGACGACCAGTTACGCGCCATCCACCTGCCCGGCTACGAGGCCGTGGTGGAACAGGGCGTGCTTAGCGTTATGGCGAGCTTCAATCAGATAAACACGGTGCACCAGCACATAGACTCCACCCGCCTGACCGGATGGCTCAAGACGGAACTTGGCTTCGACGGCTACATCATAAGCGACTGGCAGGGCATAGCCAACTCCAACCAGCCCGGGTTCACCTCGCCGGACGGCTACGGCCCCGGCGCCAACCAAGGGCCGTCGCTGACTAAAGAGGCGGTGCGCAAGGCGGTCAACGCGGGTATCGACCTCGCTATGGAACCCGGCAGCCATACCTCTTTCATGAAGTACTTGGATACGCTTGTGAGCAGCGGCGCCGTCTCCCAAGAGCGAATCAACGACGCGGTGCGCCGCATCCTACGCGCCAAATTCCGCGCCGGCCGCATGGACAACGTCGCCGGCCCGTCGGAATACGCGGGCAAGACAGCCAATAAAAACTCCGCCGAACACCGCGCCATCGCCCGCGAAGCCGTGCGCAAAAGCCAAGTTCTGCTCAAAAACGACAACTCGGCCCTACCACTCTCAAAAAACGGCGTCAAAATTCACGTGTTCGGCAGCCATCACAACAATATCGGCTTGCAATGCGGCGGCTGGACCATCAACTGGCAGGGCGACACCACAAACGCCGCCTTCTCCGGGGTCGGAGCCTCTTCCATATCCAAGGGTATGCAGGAAGTAGCGCCCGGAGCGAATTTATCGGCTGCCGCCGGTGACGCGGACGTAATTGTCTACGTCACCGGCGAACGCCCCTACGCCGAGTGGAACGGCGACCTCACATCTCTTGATTTCAATCCTCCTGCGGCGGATATGACCAATCTTGCCAATTACCGCAGTCAAGGAAAGAAGATCGTAACGGTATTCGTAACCGGCCGCCCGCGCATAGTGACGCAGCTCTTGCAGGCGAGCGACGCTTTCTTGGTCGCGTGGCTGCCCGGCACAGAGGGCGGCGGAGTGGCGGACATCCTCTTCGGAAGCGCCATAACCGGCACGCTGCCCGTTACTTGGCCCGGCGCCAACGGCGCGCAGTTTCAATACGGGTTTGGATTGAACTACCTTAAAACTCCCGCCGCCCCGAACGCGCCGACGCTCGCCTCAAAATCGCACAACAGCGTAACGCTGACGCCCAACGCCGCCTATGAGTTTTCGATAGACAGCGCCGCGTGGCTGAGAAGCAACGAATTTACGGATTTGACGGCGGAGACGGAGTACACGTTTTATCAAAGGGTAGCCGCCACGGACACGACAACCGCTTCCGCGTCAAGCCCCGGCCTTAAAGTGACGACAGACAATGAGCCGATCATTTCCATAGCGATCCAAGACCGAGAGATCCCGTCCGCCAAGACCGATAACATTGTCATAATACAGCCGCTATCCGCCGCGGCAATAAATGATCTCTCCGCCGGGCCTAACCCCGTATTGTTACGCTCCGGCGGCGTGAAATTCTTTTGGCATGGCGGCGTGATAAAGGGCGGATCGCTTAATATATATGACGCGTTCGGCAATTTTATCAAGAAGATCAATATCAACGATAAATCGGCGGGTGAATCGGGTGAACGCGCCGTTGCTCAATGGGACTTTACCGACAGAAAAGGCCGGATCGTTCCGGATGGCGGTTATCTCGTCAAAGGAATTGTAGTCGGGCGTGACGGGAAGGATAAGAAAGTCTCTTTTATTTTGGGAGTGAGATAATAATAGGGAGGATATTTATGTCGACAGTACGAATGGATTCGCTAATCAAGTCTATAGCCACCGCATTAGACATTGTCGAGGGCGGCCTTTTGGGGGCCAGTACCAATCATGGCAAACGGATAGCCGTTCTTTGCGCCAAGATGGGAAACGTCTTACGAAAAAGCCCGGAGGAGATCACCGCCTTAGCGGTTTGCGCCATGCTCCACGACAACGCGCTCACCGAGTATATTCTCTCCGAGCAAACAGGCGGATACCACGACCCCGCAATGAAAAAGCACTGCGAATTCGGTCAGCGGAACGTGGACTCCCTCCATTTTAAAACGAATGTGAAGGACTTCATCCTCTATCACCACGAACGGGCCGACGGTACCGGGCCGTTCGGCATACGCGAGGGAGAAGGCCCGCTAGAAGCCGAACTTATTACCATAGCCGACTCAATCGACGCCGCACACCACTTACAGAGGCTGGAACCCGACGAACTGCCCGCCATCCGTGAGATAATCGTCAAAGAATCCGGAAAAAGCTACGGCCGAATGGCGGCTGAAACTTTGTTGGAAGTTCTCGACTGGCCCACAGTCATCTCCCTAAACGACCGCGTGGTCAAACAAACCGCGGCGGCGGTCTTGTCCCCTTGGACGGTCGATATACAAACAGACACTATATTCGGTCTGGCAAACTTCGTCGCCAAGATCATCGACTACAAATCGGTCTTCACCCAAAAACACTCCACGCAAATTGCCAATAAAGCGTGGTTTATGGGGAAACATTACAAATACGGGCCGCAAGAATTGGCGGAGGTGTATCTGGCCGCCTCTCTCCACGATCTCGGGAAATTGGCGATTCCCTCCGATATTCTGGAGAAGCCCGGCAAACTTACCCCGGAAGAATTTGACATCATCAAAGACCACGTCAAACTAACGTGGGAACTTCTCAGCGATATCGAGGGATTCGAAACGATATGCCAATGGGCCTGCAATCACCACGAAAAATTGGACGGCAGCGGCTACCCGTTCGGGAGAAAAGCCGATGAATTGGACTTCAATTCCAGACTGCTGGCCAACTTAGACCTATATCAAGCGATAAGCGAGGAAAGACCGTATCACCCGGGCCGGAATCACGCCGATACCATGAAGATACTCTATGAAATGGCCGGCACCGGAAAGATAGACGGCGACATTGTCAATGACCTAAACGTTGTCCTCGCCCCCTACGACGGGAAGGATCTGCCACCGCCGGATTGATGTCGGGGCGGGTTGAAAGGGATTGATATGAACATTGAGACAATAAATGCCTTAGAAGAGGCAATGAAGCATGAAAACTTGCTCAAAAAACACCATCTTGAGAGAATAGGTGTGTTCGGTTCATTTGCGCGTGGAGAAGAAGCGAATGACATTGATTTTTACGTTGATTCAGAAGATTATGATTTCAAAAATTTATTGAATCTGAAAAATGACCTTGAAAAAATCACCTCCAAAGAAGTTGATATAATGCTTAAAAAATATGCAAATCCGATAATATTGCATCGTGCCGAAAAGGATATGAAATATGTTACCCAATGAGAAGAATGATTTATTATATTTGTTAAATATTTTAGAATATAAATAATTTAAAAACATTAAAACCAGGAAATTAAAGAATATGTACAATTTCATCTTTAATATTATCTGGTACATTGTGAATCATAAAAGTACCGGGCGTGTAAGTCTTTATTGTTTCTTGATATGCTTCTTCCATATCGTCATAAGCCGCGATTATTTGATCGCCAATAATAACAATACGCTTACCTATGTATTTTTC
>JAITFI010000012.1 GCA_031281485.1 Chitinispirillales bacterium
AGGCTGTTGATTGGGGCTAAGTCGTAACAAGGTAGCCGTATCGGAAGGTGCGGCTGGATCACCTCCTTTCTATGGAGTACGCAGTGGCGTGACAGCCATTAGCGGACGATTGACCTGAGACCTGTATTACACATCCATGTTTTTAAAGTCAAAATCTTTTAAAATCAAAATCTTTAAAATTTTTTTTAGACGGAAGGGCGCGATAAATCGCGCCCTTCCATAGTATATGCGGGGCTAAACCCCGCATATAAAGTCAAAATCAACTTCAACGGCTTTTTTCTTTTTAATCCTATAATCCTTTAAATCCTACCAATCCTAGTTCAGACAGTCTTTTGATTTTATATATGCGGGGTTTAGCCCCGCATATCCTATGAAGCCGAAGGCTTCGTCTAAAAAAAAGATTTTAAAAGATTTTGATTTTTAAAAGATTTTAAAAGATTTTATATTATTTTATACCCAATATGCCCTGCCTATCCTGCAACGACCTAAAGGTCTCGTTCCGTATCCAAAAGAAGAGCGCCTACGCCGTGCGGGGCGTATCCTTCTCTGTCGGCGACCGCCGTACTCTTGGGATTGTTGGCGAGTCGGGCTGCGGGAAGAGCGTTACGGCGGCGGCTATAATGCGGCTCGTCCCTACCCCGCCGGGGAAGATCGAGTCGGGATCTATACGCTTCGAGGAAAAAGAGCTTCTCGCCATTCCCGAAAAAGAGATGTGCGGGGTGCGCGGGCGGCGGATATCAATGGTATTCCAAGACCCGATGACCTCGCTCAACCCCGTCTTCACATGCGGCTACCAGACCGCGGAGCCGCTGATCTTGCACAAGGGCATGGACAAACGCGCGGCGGCGGAGCTATCTATGGAACTTTTTTCGGAGGTCGGGATCGCCGAGCCCAAGCGCGTCTTCTCAAGCTACCCGCACAACTTGAGCGGCGGGATGCGCCAAAGGGTGATGATTGCAATGGCTTTGGCCTGTTCGCCGAGGCTATTGATCGCGGACGAACCGACGACGGCTTTGGACGTGACCGTTCAGGCGCGGTTGCTGGAACTGTTGAAGAAGCTGCAAGACACCAAGGATATGAGCATGATCCTCATCACGCATAACCTCGGCATAGTGACGGGGATGGCGCACGACGTGATAGTGATGTACGCCGGGGAGATAGTGGAGTCCGCGCCGGCTCAGGCGTTATTTGAGTCGCCGAGGCATCCGTACACGGAGTGTCTGCTGAAAACGATACCGTCAATAGAGAGGCGTGGCGAGCGGCTGACGGTGATACCGGGGACGGTGCCTACGCCGCTGGAGGTGCCGGAGGGGTGCCCGTTTCATCCGAGGTGCCCGAAGGCGAAGGATGTTTGCAAGAAAGATCATCCGCCACTGCATCGCGTTGACGGCGGCGGTAACGGCGTTAATATTGATAATGACGGCGATAACGGTAAACATCATGTGAGGTGCCATCTATATGAGTGATATTAATACCGCCAACGCTGTCAATACCGATGACGACGATGTCTGCGCCGACGTCCGAAACCTAAAGGTCCACTTCCCTACCCGCTCCGGCCTGATGGGGAAAATCTCCGGTTGGACGAAGGCCGTGGACGGCGTCTCGTTCAGCATAAAGCGCGGCGAGACCTTCTCCGTAGTGGGCGAATCCGGTTGCGGCAAGACCACCGCCGCTATGGCGGTTATGGGGCTGATCAAGCCTACGTCGGGCGATATCCGGCTGTATCTCGGCGAACACAAAGAGAAGCCGACAAATTGGGACGGTCTGAGCGGCGGCGAACGCAAGCGGTTGCGGCGGCTGGTGCAGATCGTCTTCCAAGACCCGTACAGCTCGCTCAACCCGCGAATGACCGTGCGTTCCATACTCTCCGAACCGTTCGCCATCCACAATCTGTACGGCAAGAAGGAGCGCGAGGCGCGTATCGCCGAACTGCTCGACCAAGTGGGCCTGTCGACCGCCTACTTAGACCGCTACCCGCACGAGTTTTCAGGCGGCCAGCGGCAGCGCGTGGGGATCGCCCGGGCGCTGGCCACGTCGCCGGAGTTCATAGTGGCCGACGAGCCGGTGAGCGCGCTTGACGTATCGATACAGGCGCAGATCATCAACCTTTTGCAAGAGCTGCAACGGCGTTACAGCCAGACGATGCTCTTCATATCGCACGACTTGGCGGTGGTGCGGCACATAGCCGACAGGATTGCGGTGATGTATCGCGGGAAGATAATGGAGATGGGAGACAACGAGGCGATTTTCTCCTCCCACGCCCACCCGTACACGGAGTTGCTGCTGAAGAGCGTCCCAACAGTAGGATCAGCCGTTATTGCCACGCCGAAAGCATCAACCGCCGGCGACGACAAAGACGTTTTAACGGCGGGCGGAGGCGCCGGTTGCGCCTTCTACCCCCGTTGCCCGAGGCGTCGCGACAGGTGCGCCGACGAGACGCCGGAGCTCAGCGAATTGGGCGGCGGTCACTTCGCGGCTTGTTTTGCCGTCAGCGCGTCTTGAGCCTTTTTGAGGCCGTCTTTCGAGCTCGACATATTCGGATGAAGTTCCAACGCCTTGGAGAAATCGCTTACCGCGCTGTCATAGTCGCCTTTACCGAAATATGCCCAGCCGCGGGTGTCATAGAAATTCGCTTCTTCCGGTTCGAGTTCTATCGCCCGGTTAGCGTCTTCTATGGCGCGGTCAAAATCTTTTTTCAAGGAATGCGCGTATATCCAAGCGCGTTGGTTGTACAAGCCCGCGTTATGCGGTTTCATTGTAATCGCCGCGGAAAAATCCGCTGCCGCTTGGCCGCTGTCCCCTTTTTCAGCGTACGCGGCGGAGCGGTAAACGAACGCCAGCGCCGCATCATCACCGTCAGAGTTCAATCGAATAACCTCGGAAGCGTCCCGGATGGCGTGGTCATAGTTCAGCGTCGCGAGGTGCGCCTCGGCGCGTAAATTGTACGCCATCGCCAATTCATCCTCGTCGGTGGTTAATTGAATCCCCTTGGAAGCGTCCTTGATGGCCAAATCATAACTATCTTTTACAATATGCGCAACGGCCCGCAAATTGTATACCATCGCCAGCTCGTTGCTATCGGCGACTAACTGCATCGCCTCGGTATAATCTTTAATGGCCAAATCATAGTTCTCTTTTCCAAAGTACGCCCCGCCGCGCAGAACGTACGCCGCCCCGGCCACCTCCCTATCAGGATTCAACCTGATCGCCTCGGAAGCGTCATGAATGGCCCGGTCAAAATCATTCTCCTCAAAATACGAGTGCGCGTTCTCAAGGTACTCCATAGCGCTATGCGCCTCTGCCGCGGCTTCGGGCGGCTGTTCCGCCGGCTTAGGTTTCGTGCCCGCGCAACTCAGGCACAACGCAAGCCCGACCGTCAAAAGCATCCGCCCCCTTTGATTGAACAATCGCGCGGCGGCTCTCTGAAACGTTCCCATAGTATACCCCTTTGCGGTTATATGGCGTGAATCTCTTAATTAATAATATAATTCTTTCCATCCATAAATCAAATTTTAATCCATATTTCATCAGCATAATGTATATTTATACATTGTCAAATTGAATAAAGCGGGATCAACCCTACAAACCCACAAAAAACACTTTTAAGAAAGGAGGCGAAAAGCCATGCAACCGCAACCGCAAAACTTAGAGTTCCAAACCGAGGCCAAACAGCTCCTCCACCTGATGATCCACTCGCTCTACAGCCATAAGGAGGTCTTTTTGCGCGAATTGGTCTCAAACGCCTCAGACGCGCTCGACAAGCTGCGGTTCGAGGCGCTGACCGATCCCTCTATAGACACGGGCGCGGAGCTCGCCGTCCGTATCTCCGTTGACAAGGAGGCCAAGACCATAACCGTGTCCGACAACGGTATCGGGATGACGCGCGAGGAGGCCATCGAAAACCTCGGCACAATCGCCCGCTCCGGATCCAAGGCCTTCCTCGAAAAAATGACGGGCGACCAGCGGGCCGACTCGAACCTCATAGGGCAGTTCGGCGTAGGCTTCTACTCCGCATTCATGGTAGCCAACCGCGTGAGGGTCGTCACCAAGCGTGCCGGAAGCGACGGCGGCGCGACGGCGTGGGAGTCAAACGGCGAGAGCTCCTACACGATAAGCGACGCCGAAAAAGAGGGGCGCGGGACGGACGTCGTCGTCTACCTGAAGGACGACGAGGCCGAATACGCGGAGCTTTGGCAGATACGCTCGCTCATAAAAAAATACTCGGATTTCATCGCTTTCCCCATCTACCTGCCCAATGACAAAGGGGAAAACGAGGTCGTCAATCAGACCAAGCCGCTGTGGTTGCGCCCAGCCTCCGAGGTCACGCCGGAGCAGTACGAGGAGTTCTATCATCAGGCTTTGGGCGGTTACGGCAAGACGCTCTGCGCCATGCACAGCAAGGCGGAGGGGATACTCGAATACTCGTCGCTCCTGTTCATACCGGCGCAACCGGCCTTCGATCTCTTCTCCTCCCTCGAACGCAAACACGGCGTGAAGCTTTACGTGAGGCGCGTCTTCATTATGGACAACTGCAAAGAGCTTCTGCCGGAGTACCTGCGCTTCGTACGCGGCGTGGTCGATTCCGAAGACTTGCCGCTGAACGTCTCGCGCGAAATGCTGCAAAAGAACGCCGTGATCGAGAAGATGTCCAAAGCGCTCGTCTCAAAGATTTTGGGGAAGCTGACGGAGATGGCGGAGGGAGATCCTGCCGCGTATAAAGATTTTTGGAAGAGCTTCGGAGTGGTACTGAAAGAGGGCCTTTATAACGACTACGAGAACCGCGAGAAGCTCCTGGAACTGGCGCGTTTTCAATCGTCGATGGGCGACGGCGAGGGAGACACCGTATCGCTTAAACAGTACGTTAGCAGAATGCGGGAGGATCAGAAGGATATCTACTACATCACGGCGGAGAGCCGCGGCGTGGCGGAGAAGAGCCCGCATTTGGAGATATTCAGGGCGAAAAGCATAGAGGTGCTATACCTTGTCGATCCGGTTGACGAGTGGATAATCGGCATGGGCGGCATCGGTGAATACGGCGGGAAGCAGCTCAAATCCGTCACTAAAGGCGATCTTGACCTTGGCGATTTGGACAAGGAGGAGGCGGAGAAGCGGAAGGCGGCGCAGGCGGAGCTTGCGGGGCTGTCCGGACGCATAAAAGAGATATTGGCGGAATCGGTGGAGGAGGTGCGCGTTACCGGCAGGCTGAAGGACAGCCCCGCGTGCTTGGTCGCGGGGGCGCAGTCGGTGGGGGCGCATCTTGAGAAGATGATGAAGGCCATGGGTCAGGAGGTGCCGGTGTCGAAGCGGGTTCTCGAGATAAACGCCGAGCATCCCATCATCAAAAATATAAACACGCGCTACGGCGAAGCGCCGAACGATCCGGAGCTTACGGACTGGGTGAGGCTGCTCTACGACGGGGCGCTGATCGCCGAGGGCAGACCGGCGGACGACCCCGCGGCTTACTTGAAGCGGGTCAACGCCATGCTTGAGAAGGCCAGCGCGAAACAAGGATAACGTAACTATGAGCACTATCGCTCTGATCACCGATTTCGGCACCGAGGACTGGTTCGCCGGGGAACTGAAGGGGACTATCCTCTCGATCAACCCGCTCGCCGTCCCCATAGACCTTACGCATACCATTCAGCGGGGCTACATACGAGAGGCCGCGTTTATCCTTCTGGCCTCCTACCGCAGCTTCCCGGAGAACACGGTGTTCATGTCGGCGGTGGACTACGGTAGCACGCGCACGCGGGTAATCTGCGCCCGAACCGCGTCGCACATCTTCCTTGCCCCCGACAACGGTCTCTTGTCGTGGGTGCTGCGGCGCGAGACGGCGGCGGACGTGCGCGAGGTGAACATAGACGAGTACCTGCTGCCCTCCGGCTGTTCGACCTTCCCCGCCCGCGACCTCTTGGCGCCGCTTGCCGCCGGACTCTCCGACTGGTTGGAGTTCGAGAATTGCGGCGAGGAGACGAACGAATACGTAACGCTCCACTGGCCGGAGCCGAGCCTCGGCAAGGGCACCGCGGAGGCGGCGGTGATATACATAGACCGCTTCGGCAACGCGATAACGTCGATAAGCCCCCGCGAGGTGGTCTTCGCCTGCGGCGACGCGCCGGAGTGCATACTGGAAAATGACCGGCGCGTCCCGCTCGGCAACCATTACAGCGACGTTCCCCTTTGGAAAGCGGTGGCGTACCCCGGGTCGGCGGGATTGATGGAGATAGGGGTCAACGGGGGAAACGCGGCGGAGATATTGGAGTTGGACGTGGGGAGTAACGTTTGTTTTACGGGGCATTGAGGAAACGCTTCGGACAGTGGTTTGGCGGGATTATTTCGTAACTGATATTGATTTTCCGAACATAGATTACACAAAAACGCCGCTTCCTATCCCCCACCACCTCAACTCTCATATATCCGCAAAAAATCTCTTGGCGATACTATGGCGTCTTCTTGGGGGTAGTGTTTTAAGTTGCCGGTTATTAAATATTGCGCGGGGGCGGATTTGTAGACTTCGTAGAACTTCTTGTCGGATTCGTCGGAGAAAGGTCGCTTGATAGGCTCGGAATTTATAAACTCCCCGCTGTGCTTAATGTAAACTATCACACTGTTAATCGCGTTTTTGGAAAAACCGAACTTATTCATCGACAATACTTCAACGTATTCAAAAATAATCCTGTTGTCGTACAGTATCCTTATACTCCCGCCTAAAACCAAAGATAATACCCTTGCCGGAACACCATTCGCGTTTATTAACGCGGATACAATTACATTCGTATCCACCACTACATTCATCTTCCGACCTTCCCCCTCGCTTCGCTAATCGCCGCGTCTACATCCTCGGACGTCATTTTGTCATTGCCCAAAGAAAGGGATACCTCCTGCATTTGCTTCATAGCGGTTATCGCCCTCGCCCTTCTGAACGCGGAGAGCGTGTCCTCCATAGTCTCGCCGTCCAAGGGGGTCAGCAACGCTATCGGTTTACCGTTGTCGGTTACGATTAACTCGCGCTCGGACGGCAAACGCCTCCAAATATTGGTCTTGGACGCTCTAAAATCGCTTACTGTGACGAATTTCATACCGATCTCCGATTATCCGCGCGCTTGGGCCATATAATTGACACAATAATTAATATAGTATAAAGATCGTCGAATAGCAAATTATTCTTCAAATCGCGGAAAGATCCGACCACAGAGACGGCGGGGCGCTGGGATGTCGGCCTCAGAAAAACAAAAGGGGGAGGCTGTTTTGACAGACGTACCGCCGCGTCATTACTCAACACAACGGGCCGAGAAGCCGTGGCTCTTGTAGTAGCCGTTCTCGTCCACGTCGTCGTCGTTGTAGTACATGTTCCGGTAGTAGGCGTTGCTTCCATTCTCCGTGGCCGTCCACCAATAGCCGTTGTTGCCGGCACTGCCGAAATTGCCACTGGAGCTGTCGCGGAAGCCGCCCGGCAGGGCCGAAAATCCGAAATCATTCGTTCCATTACCATTGTTATTCCATCCGCTCGTTGACTTTAATTTCCTACCTGCCGTAGATGAACCCCCAGCCGCCGTCACCAATGCTTCCCACTCCTGATTAGTCGGCAGCCTCTTCCCAACCAACTGACAAGCAATCTTCGCCGCCTCCCACGTATACAGCCTACCGTACTTAGTACAATTCGCTTGTATCTGCGATGATGTCAGCGTCACCCAATCCTCACCAACAAGTACTTGACCACCCTCCCCATAACACCACGAATCCTCAGTCTCCACGTCCAAATTCTTCGTCATCCACTTCAACCCGCCCAACATCACCGTCTCGGACGATCCCCCGCCGCCGTTGTTATTGCTCCCGCCGTTATTGTTATTGCTATTGTTATTATTGTTACCGCCGTTGTAGTTATCCCCGCCCGACGGATTATCATTTCCCCCGCACCCGATCAACCCCAGCCCAAAGACCGCCGAAAACGCCAATACACGCCACGCCGTCTTAATTTTCATACCGTGCACTCCTTAAAAGAGTTAAAAGCAATCGACATTACTATGGATTAGACCTCGTTATTAAGAGATTTGTTACAAAAAACATGCTTAAAGTCAAATTCTTTAAAAGATTAAATTCAAAATCTTTTTTTTAGACGAAGCC
>JAITFI010000040.1 GCA_031281485.1 Chitinispirillales bacterium
CGCATATAAAGTCAACGTCAAAAGAAAAAAGCCTTTGACTTTGATTTTATATATGCGGGGTTTAGCCCCGCATATCCTATGAAGCCGAAGGCTTCGTCTAAAAAAGAATTTGATTTTAAAAGATTTAAAAAGATTTTGACTTTTTGCATAAAAACATAAAATATTGACATAGCATTTGACCATGTATTATATTGATTAATTGGTAATCACCATTCAAAGTTTAAGTAAGGAGGCAGGCAAGAAGTGATAAAAGTACTAATCCCATACGCTCTGAGGTTCGCCACCGAGCGCAACGCGGAGGTGGAGGTCGCGGGCGGTACCGTGGGCGAGGCGATAGGCTCACTCGTTAGCGCGTATCCTGATATCAAGGCGCACATCTTTGCCGACGACGGGGCGCCGCGTGACTTTATAAACCTCTTTGTGGACGGCAAAAACGTGAACGCTCTGCAAGGGCTGAACACGCCCGTCGCGGACAACGGCGAGGTTATGATCGTCCCGGCCATAGCGGGGGGCGGCGGCGATTCCGACTCCGACTCCGACTCCGATTCGAAGCTAACGAACGAGGAGATCGCCCGCTACAGCCGCCACCTGCTGCTGCCGGAAATCGGCGTGAAGGGGCAGCAGAAGCTGAAAGCGGCGAAAGTGCTTATCGTCGGTACGGGGGGGCTGGGCGCCCCCTTGGCCCTCTACCTCTCGGCGGCGGGCGTAGGGACTATCGGCTTGGTGGACTTTGACGTGGTGGACGAGTCCAACCTGCAGAGGCAGATCATCCACAGCTCGCGCGACGTGGGCAGGCCCAAGGTCGCCTCGGCGAGGGACCGCGTAAAGGGGATCAACCCGCTGATCAACGTCGTTATGCACAACACCGCCCTTACAAGCCAAAACGCCCTCGAAATTATCGGCGGCTACGACATTGTTGCCGACGGGACGGACAATTTTCAGACGCGCTACCTCGTGAACGACGCCTGCGTGTTTTTGGGCAAGCCCAACGTCTACGGCTCCATATTCCAGTTTGAGGGGCAGTCGAGCGTCTTCGGGGCGAAGGACGGGCCGTGCTACCGCTGTTTGTACCCCTCGCCGCCCCCGCCGGGGCTTGTTCCTTCCTGCGCCGAGGGCGGGGTGATGGGCGTTCTGCCCGGCATCATCGGAACCGTGCAGGCGGCGGAGGTCATCAAACTCATAGTGGGCGGGGCCAAGCCGCTCGTGGGGCGCCTGCTGCACTTCGACGCGTGGCGCATGTCGTTCCGCGAGCTCAAGTTAGATAAGGACCCCAACTGCCCCGTATGCGGCAAGAATCCGACCATACGCGAACTCATCGACTACGAGCAGTTCTGCGGTTTGAAGAAGACCCAAGACAGCGAGCCGATAGAGACCATCACCGCCGTCGATTTGAAGCAGCGCTTGGATAACGGCGACAAAATCCAATTCATAGACATCCGCGAGCCGCACGAGCGCGCCATAGTGAAGTTCCCCGACGCGATAATAATGCCGCTCGGCCAGCTGGTACGGCGGATGGACGAGCTAAACCCCGATATCGACTCCGTATTCCTCTGCAAGATAGGTCAGCGCAGCATCCTCGGGATAAGGGCGCTGCAAGAGGCCGGGTACAAGGGCAGGCTGCTGAACCTGCAAGACGGCCTGAACGCGTGGGCGCGGGATGTCGATAATTCTATGCCGGTGTATTGAAGCGGGGTTTTTGAAGAATTTATTGACAGAGGTACTTCCATTATACTATATTATCATCATAGTTTTTCAGGGTTATGTCGATAAGGAGCGGTTTTACGCTCCCGCGAAGAGCGTTCTTTGTTGGCCGGATTATGTCAAAGAAAGGTGTTTTTAGGTGAAAAAGCTGACTTTTTTTCTAATTGCGCTCCTATTGTGCTCCGCCGTTTACGCTCAGCAGACGCCAAAGCTTAAAGTTGTGGTCTCCGCCGCCGGGGCCGAGCCGCCCCAGAAACGCAACACCCTCAAAGTCCTTGAGGCCAAAGTCCAAGAGGCCTTCGTGAACGACGGGCGCTTCATCGCCGTAACCCGCGACGAAGTGGTGCTGAACCAAATCGACAAGGAACACATCTACCAACGCGGCGGCGCGGTGGACGACAAGCAGATAATAGAGCTCGGAAGACAGTACGGCGCAAAATATCTGTGCACGGTAAAGAGTTCCCAAGTCATGGAAACGTTTATGTTGGAAGCCTCTTTGGTGGACATAGAGACCGCGAGAATAATCAGCGTCGGCAACACGCACTGCGACCTGGTGAACATCAGCGACCTCGTGGCGGCGAGCGGCGAGATTGTAAGGCAGTTGCTCGGCTCAAACAAGGCCGGCGGCCAACCGGGCGGTTACGGAAGCGGTCTGTATTGGGATAGGGAGTCGGCCGCAAACGCCAACCCTATGGCTCTGGAGCTGGCGAAAATCCTCAAGCAAAAGGTAAGCGTGGCGGAAGGCACCTGCGTAAGCGGCACCAAAATAGCCATAGAAAGCGACAACGAACCCTCCTGCTCGGAGGGCATGGTTGGCATTACATGCAAGGTAAACACGGCGCTTGTCGTTACGCGGTGCCAAGGAAACCAAAAAACGGTTCTTAAAGGTGCCTTAACCGGGGCGGATAAATCCTCCAAAGACGCGGCGGTCAAACAGGTTATGCGTAAAGCGGAGTCCGCCGATTTTTGGAACGCGTGGGTGAAAGAGCTGGAGACAAGGGGCAAATAAATGAGGCTGCCGCGTATCGCGATATGCGTTTTGACGCTGACACTGCTTGCCGCAAACGCGCGAAGCGAACTCTCCGCGCGTCTGCCGCTGCCCAAACAGCTGGCCGTAGAGACGTTGCCGCCGTTTTCCGCCAAGGGGCAAGACGCCGACCAGATGTTTCAGAAACGGCACTTGGAAAAGATGATCGCGCAAGACCCTAAAATCACGCGCGTCGCGTTAGTATACTTCGCGACATGGTGCGCGCCGTGCGCTTTGGGCGCGCTGAAACTCAAAGCCGCGAGAGAGGCGCTGAAAAGAAACGGTGTTTTAGCGGTCTTTGTAAACGTGGGCGAAACCGACGTCACAGCTGTCCATAAGTGGATCAAAGAGTACGGCGACCTCGGGTTTCCGCTCATAATGGACACAAAGTCGCAAATGGTCGGGCCCTACGGGCTGACTGATCCGAGCGGACGGGTGCTTATGCCCAGAACGATAGTTTTGAACAGAAATCTGAAGCCGCTGTTTTTGCTGGGGACGGAGGGGGACGACTTTCCGGAGATTCTTTGGAGGCCTTGACAACGGCGAGGGAAACGGAGATAGACAAAATGTCCGGCGCGGCGGCTAAACTGAATGTAGAAAAAAACAGAATAAAAACAACAAAACTTTAACATAAGGAACTACCTTAATCAGATATGGCAAAGCTATCGTTTGTGTTTGTCGTGGTTATGTTTTTTTACGCGGCGGTTTTGGCGCAAACCGCCGATGAGTTTGAGGCTGAGATGGCCGCTGAGGCCGCTGAGGCCGCGAAGTCCGTGAAGGCCGCTGAAGCCGCGAAGGCCGCTGAAGCCGCGAAGGCCGCCGAGGCCGCGAGGGCCGCCGAGGCTGCGAGGGCCGCAGAGGCTGCGAGGGCCGCCGAGGCTGCGAGGGCCGCTGAGGCCGCGAGGGCCGCCGAGGCTGCGAGGGCCGCCGAGGCCGCGAGGGCCGCTGAGGCCGCTGAGGCCGCTGAGGCCGCGAAAGCCGCTGAGGCCGCGAAGGCCGCAGAGGCCGCGAAGGCCGCGAAGTTCGCGGAGGCCGTGAAAGCAGCTAAGGCCGTGGAGGCCGCGATAGCCGCTGAGGCTGCGGAGGCCGCGAAATCCGCGGTGCTTAACAAGGCTGTGTCGGGTAACGTTGCATCGAATGATACCGCGGACGGTATCGCGGAAGACGCCGATATGACGGAGGCTAAGATAGCGGAGATGGTGGCCATAGCAACAGCGGACGCGATGAAAGCGGCTACGGCCAAGGCCGCGGAGGAGATCCGCGCGTTTAAAGCGACCGCGGACGCCGCGCTGATGCGGGAAAAGGAGGCGCAGATAAACGCAGACAACGCCTTGAACGCGGCGCGCGCGGCTAAAGCCAATGAAGAGGCCATGGCGGCGTTGCAGGCTACGATGAACACAAGGACCACGTATTTTGGCTACGGCAGCGTCGCGTTAGGCTGCGGAACCGTCATTTACGGGATAATTCAAAACATCGGCGCAACGAGTCATATCGACAAACGCGAGTTCAGAGAGGCTGAGAAGATCACGAAAACCCGCGATGCCGCGTATTTCTTTGGAACGGCCGCCCTATTGTCTGGAATAACCGTTATACTGCTTTTTTAGGAGACTCGGCAATGGTGACCGAATTTCAAAAGAATATGCTGAAGATCTCGCGTTTAATTGTATGCTTAGGCGCGTTGCTCTTATGTACTTGCGTGGAAGTACCCGAATACGCCGTCGTAAACCTCAAAGCGTCGCCGCCCGAGGGCGGCACGGTGTCCAGCAACCCGCCCGGACCGGAGTATAACATCGGAGAGAATGTAACGTTTAATGCCGTCGCGAAACCGGGATATGTGTTTAAGCGTTGGGAAGGTTGCTTGTCCGACACGTTAAATACCGTCACCAAAACCATAACCGGCGATAAATACAACGAAAACACTACGGCGACCGCCTACTTTACAAGGGTGTATACGCTGAGGCTCTACGCAACGCCCGCGGTCGGCGGAAACGTGACCGCGTCGCCCCCGGACACAACATTTACAACCGCTACATTTATACACGAAGCCGGGACGCGGGTCAGAGTAGTGGCGGCGATGGATACCGGGTACAGATTTTACAGGTGGTCGGGAGCGTCGTCGTCAACAGATCCTATAATTACGATCACCATGAGCCGTGATACGTCATTAACCGCCAATTTTGTGAAAATCTATAAGCTGACGGTCAACGCAAACCCGGAAGAAGGCGGTACCGTGACCATAGTGCCCCCGCCTAATTCCGATACTACATACGATGTCGGGCAGCCGGTTAACGTAGAGGCCACGCCGAATCCGGGGTACAAATTTGATAGTTGGTCCGGCGATACGACATCAACATCTCCCGCAATAAGGCTGTCGATGGACAGACGTTGGAATGTAACCGCCAACTTTGTGAAAGTGTATAAACTGAGTGTAGTTGTCAACCCGACGGGAGGCGGTACCGTGATCATATCGCCGACCCCGTCGAGGGATTCCACATACGATGCCGGGACATTAGTTACAGTGCTGGCGGAACATAAACCGGGGTACAGATTTGACGGGTGGGCGGGCGACACGACATCAACAAATACCGAAATAAGGCTTCCAATGAACAGAGGTTGGAATCTAATCGCAAAATTTGTGAGAGAGTATAAGTTGACGGTCATAGAGAAGACCGCTAACGGCGGTACTTTGGTTATGAGAGAGAATAAATACGATGCCGAGGCGCGGGTTACAGTTACGGCATCGGAAATAGACAATTATAGATTTGATGGATGGACGGGGGCATTAACGGCAAGAAATAGTGTGATCGACATTATCATGGACGGTGATAAAGAACTGTTCGCCAACTATGTGCGTTTATTCAGGCTGACGCTAATCAACGATCCGACAACCGGCGGAACAATAACACCGGAACCTGCCGCCACCGTCTACGGTTCCGGTCCCGCCTACGATTCCGGTACGGTAGTTAACGTAACGGCGGTACCGAAGGCCGGATATAGATTCAGCGGGTGGTCCGGAGCGTCAACATCAATATATACAACTACTTCGATCACTATGAACGATAATAAGCAGTTGACCGCCAACTATACGCGGGTACAATACCAGCTCGGAAGTATTAACGTGTACCCCAACGGCAGCGGGACAGTGGATGTAAAAGTCAACGGAGTTTCCACCGCAAACAAAACGATTGACTCCGGAGCGGTTGTCACCATAACGGCGACGGCAACGACGTCAAATGGTAATTATTATAGGTTTACAGGATGGCAAGGGGCGCCGTCAAACGTGGGATCGTTGAACGCGTCCATATCATTCACCATGACGGGAAACGTGTCGAACATGACCGCCAACTTTGAGAGAGTGTATAAGCTGACAGTTAACGTGACCCCTACGGAAGGTGGTACAGTGACTATTTCACCGACCCCGCCCAATGATTTTACATATACTAGCGGGACGTCGGTCACAGTAACGGCGGTACCGTCTTCCGGTTATAGATTTAGCAAATGGTCCGGAGCGTCAACATCAACAAGTACATCTATTTCGATCACTATGAACCCTGATAGAACGTTGACCGCTGAATTCGTTGAAATTGTGACTCAGTCACCAGAGTAAAGTCAATACAATGTTCGGATAGTGTCGTAAGAAACTAACCGCTTATAAATTGGAAAAGACGAAGATGGGATATTTATGTTAAAAATAGCAAAATTATACGCGTCCGTCGCGTTGCTGATTCTAATGCTTTCCGGCGCCGCCCTCTCCCAAGAGTCCGGGGGCGGTTCGGAAGCCGTTTCCGGCGTCATTGCCGCGCAACAAACCCGTAATAGCGGTGGAAGCGGCTCCGCCGAACAGTACGATCGGAAAAATGTCATCGGCATAAAATTAGGCCTGAATTTTCCGAGCATGAGCTACAGCGACAATTTTTTGGACGCTTATAAGTCCTCTGTATATTGCAATGGCGCGGCGGAGGTATTCTGCGAGTATTCGGTGCGGCGGTTTCCATCACTATGGGCGCGCCCCGGTATGAAAATCGTCACACGCGGGCAACACATTGAAGGATCGGAGTTTACGTACGAATTGGATGTTGGCCACCTTGAAATCAACTTGCCCATAGCGTTGGCGTTTTTTAAGGACGTTAAAAGTGTGTACCCTTACGTAATCTGCGGCCCGGTGATCGGTTTTGCGCGTTCTGGCGATATCTATTATATGTCAAGCGGCGGGGCTGAAAGCTATGCGGTGGAAGTAAGCGCAAGCAATTTCAGCACCTACGCCATCGGTTTGTTTCTCGGCGCCGGCATCAGGTACCCTTTTAGTGTCAAGAAATCATCCGTTATTTTAGGTATTGAAGCCGGTTACCATCTTGGGTTGACCAATACCTACAGCGATAACGAACTCAGCGGCAACGCCATCGCGATAAATAAGGCTATCTACGAAGTCTCCGGTTCTCGCAAGAATCGCGGATTTGAGGGCGGTGTGACGTTTTCATTCCCATTTAGCACCACGAAGGCGCGCCGCGCGACGATTTTGTACAACAACTTATACACACAAGCGTGTGAACTCTACTACAAGGGTAAGTACTACAACGCCTATCGGTTATTCTCGCAGATTGCCGTGGAGTACCCCGGCTTCTTCCGCAGAGATATGGTTAGCTACTACCAAGGCGCCTGCTTAGAGGGTATGGATATGCGCCAAAGCGCCGTCATTGCGTTCAAACGCACCAAAGAGAAGCATGAATTCAGCGCGGCCGTGCCGATGGCCGCCTTGGGGTTGATGCGCGTATTCTACAGAAGCGGCGACTTCACGGCGGTGCAGAGCCAGTTTGAGGAGTTGAACACCCTCGGCGCTCCCGACTCCATAAAGTACCACGCATACTACATAATGGGCCAAACGAATATGCAGCGCGGCGATTACGGTGAGGCGCTCCGGTTCTTTGCCATGATTCCCGACAACCACCCCGACTACGTCTTCGGCCGCCACGCGGCGGCGGTGGCCGACGCCATGACGGAAAACTATGAGGGCGCAATAGAGGACTTGGAGTTAGCCATCCAAATAAAGCCCTATAACAAGGCGCAGGAGGAGACCGTAAACCGCTCCTACGTCTTTTTAGGCCTCCTATACTACGAAGACCTTTCCACTGAAGGCGCGTTGGCCATGGCGGTAACGGCGTTGCGCAAAGTGCCCAAAAACAGCTATTACTACCAAGACGCGCTCTTGGGCTTGGGTTGGACGGGCTTAAAAGCGCGTCAGTGGGACGACTGTTTCAGCGCCGGCGAGGAGTTGGCTAAGACAGCGACGGACCCCGTCCTCCAAAGCGAGGGCAACCTGCTGCAAGCCTACGCGCAAGCCATGCGGAAGAACTACTCACAAGCGGTCGTCATACTTGAGGAGGCCGGCAAGAGGCTGTCGTCCTACTCCGGTCCGAGTCAGGCGGAACTCGCCGCCGGCCGCAACGAGTACAAGAGTGTAAGGAGCGAGTACGAAATTGTGGGCATCAGGCTGGACGAACTTGGCCGGTCGCGTAAATTCTCCGTGGCCCAAGCCTTAATGGATAACCTGCAAGACTCGCAGTCTAAGGGCAAGGCCTCTATCGACCGGCACTTGAAGTATGAGGACGAGTATAAGCGCAGCGCCTTCTTCGGCCGCAACATGGAGCAGACTAAGGAAGACATAGACTTCGCCACGGCCAAGTTCTCAATGTACGCCGCGGCAGCGGGCGCTAAGGACGCGTCCAAGAAGGACGGCGAGGCTATTGACAGTGAGATTGAAAAGTTGAAGAAGGAGTTGGAGAAGGCAAAATAAGGCGGGGCCGTTAACAGTCGCGTTAAATTTGAGTTTATCAACCAATAATAAGGAGGCGGTCGTATGAGAAAGATTCTTGATTTGTCGGCGCTGGTCGTTGTGGCGGCATTTCTTTCCGTGGGGTGTTTGTCAGACGGTCAGTATACGGTTGCGTTGCCGGATCACGTGGCAGTTGAACCGGACGATCCGACGGCGGTAGAACCGCCGGACGAACCGCCGCCGATAGAGCGGCCGCCGGTGGTGATGATACCGCCGATAGTGGTGATAACACCGGACGATCCGCCGACGGTAGAGCCGCCGGACGGGCCGCCGCCGATAGAGCGGCCGCCGCTGGTGATTGGGGGTTGCGAAGGGATGTCATTTCAACACGGCGAGATTCCGACCGGTACGGATGGAATTCTTAGCGGCGTGGAACTGAATAGCGGCACAATCATTTCGGGCGGAGCGGCAATAATTACCGTTAGCTCTTCCGGGGAGTTGAACCGTTTGTACATGCAGATTGAGGGAGAACCCGGATATTACTTATTGTGCTTGGATCAGGCGGCTCCGGTCAACGGTGTGTACACATATACTTCAACGGTGGCTATTTCTCAGGATTTGGGTAACGAATCATTGCGGATGACTTTTAGCGGACGTTCCGGGAGTCAAATTTCGACACCTATCGTCAGCACTGTGGCTACCAGATCGGTAGGGTCAGGGGAATTGCAGGTATCGCTTTCTTGGAATAATAGAGACGATTTGGATTTGCATATTGAAACTCCCAGAGGCGGCCATATTTACTATGCGAATAGGTCTGTCGGTAATGGGCGCTTGGATTTGGACGCCAATGTCGGTTGCGGGGATGTGAGCAATGAAAACATTTTCTTTAACGGGACGCTTGAGGACGGTATTTATCGCGTTTGGGTGAATCTGTATACAAAGTGCGGAACGCCGGGAGCGCAATATAGTGTGACCGCGTCGTCCGGCGGGAGGGCGTTTATATTCTCTAGAGACGGTTTAAGCGAGAGCGGGCGCTTCGCGGATAGCGACCGTGCCGGTAATAATAAGGTGATCGGCTATATAACGGTACAAAACGGAAGAATCGTCGCGACCGACTACGCCGCTTTAGGAAGGCAAGGCCTATTGAAGCAACCGGTCAATAGCCAACGTAAATCTAAGAATTAGCGTGCGGCGGGTAATGCTTGAAGAGTTTTATAAGATTGGGCGGACATCGGATGGGGGTATTGTTGAAAATACCCCCATCATCCGCCTCTCTCCAGCCCATCCACGTCCGTAATGTATATCATGTATTATAGATACTTTGTCAGTTAAAAAAAAACATTGACTTTTCGCTCGTTTTAGATTATCTTTATACTAAAGGAGGTCTGAGCCATGATCACCGCAAAAATGGAAACCAAACCCTTCGTTGACGATATTGACGGCGTATCGGAGGACGATTCCGAGGATGACTACGAGTACGTATACCCGCAGGAGTTACTTGAAGAATGGGCAAGGGACGCCGAAATTATGAAAGAACAGGCCGCGAGGGGCGAAATTAAGCCGCAGACGGTTGAAGAGTTTGCGGCGGAAATGGGAGTTGTCTTGGATTAATTATGTATAAAATACAGTTCGGCCATAACTTTAGAAAAAATTTCAAAAAATTTGATTCCATAAAACAGACTTTAATTCTGAAAAAGGTTAATTTTTTGAAAAACGATCCCGATCACCCATCACTACGTACCGAGCCGCTCTATAAAGGACTCCGGTCAAGCAGTGTAAATATGGATATTCGTATAATTTGGGAAATTGTAGGGGATATAATTAATCTAATCAACGTCGGCAAGCACGACATTTACCGGCAGTACAAGAACAAGCGCAAAAGAAAGTCCGCTTTCCGCGAAAATCAATAAAGGTCGACCCCCGCCCAAAACTGCCAAATCTTTAAAAGAATTTGACTTTATTATTCTTTCCTGACCTTAACTTCTCAAAACAGCGATATGCAAACAATTTCGCAATTCGTCCCAATTCTCATCGGCGGCCCCCATGTTCCCGCGCCGGATGTCACTATCAGATTCGGCGTGCCCGGCTCTTTTTGGTAGTGGCCGTAGTCCGCGGTGTAAATTGCCTTTGTTATCAGGTTGGCGGGAAATAATTGGCCCTTGTGGGTGTGGCCGGAGAGCACCAAGTCTATTTCGTCGCCGTATTCGCGTATTGATTTCGGGTTGTGGTCTATCACGATTATCGGCATATTCCCGTTGACCGTTACCAGTTTTGATTGCCCGGGCGCGCTTTTATTGTTGATTAATGTGACGGACGTTTCGTTGCTCGTTCGTACTATTAATTCGGAGATAGATGCCCTGCGCTTTCCCCCGAAGCCGCCTATCGGTCTCGGGTCGAGCCGTCCCATTACCACCGCTTGACCGTTCACTATGTCGAACTCGTCGCTCAGCAGTTTGACGCCGCTGCGCTCTAAGAAGTCGATCATATCATCCGCGCTCTTTCCGGCGTCGTGGTTGCCGGGGCAGGCGTACACGCCGTAGGGGGCTTTCAGGTTTTTTAAGAGCGCGCTTGCGGCTTCCGGGTCGGATACGGCGCTGTAGTTGTTGTTGAATATGTCGCCGGCTAAGCAGATCAGGTCGGGTTTTTGGTTGTTTATCGCGTCTATGATTTTGGACAGCCGCTTTTCGGAGCAGGCCGCCCCCAAGTGCAGGTCGGAGGCCAGCACGATCCTCATACCGCTCGGCGGCAGCGTCTTGCCGTTGTTCAGCCGTACGGTGTAGGAGGTTGTTTTGATTCTGCCTGTGTGGATTATGCCGTAGGTGATCAGCGCGGCGGTCAGCGTTATAACAGTGAAGCAAGCGTATAGGCGGACGCTTTGCGGGGTGGGGGAGGGGATTATTTTAAACAGGCGCCCTATAGCTATCGCCGCGTCCGCCGCCAGAAACAGCATCAGCGCGTAGAGGAAAAAGCCTATCCAGCAGGCGCTTGACCAGCGCAGCGCGTCTTTGATCACGGTCGGGAAGATTGATAAAGTCACAAAGTTCAGCACTATCATCAGCGCCGCGGTCGCCGCGTATATTGTTGCGAAGATGGCGGCGTTGGTTTTGGGGAATAGTACGCAGACGCTTTGGAATATCCTCTTTCCTATGTATAGATTGGCGACGGAGTAGAGGGTCATCGTAATCAGGAAAAACGTCGTCACAGTCGCCGGTTTCATTTGAACCACCGTTTGGGGCGCAGCGATTTTTCGCCGATCCTGTAGCCCATTTTCACCACGGTCTCCCTGTTCCGGCGGGTGTTTTCGTAGATCGCGTCGTCGATCAGAACCGCGTCTCTTTTAAATAGCATTACTATGGTGGAGCCGCCGAACTCGAACATCCCCTTCTCATCGCCGCGTTTGAAGGTGTCCTTGAGCGGATGGTTGGAGATGCGCCCCACGAAGAGGGCTCCGACCTCCATCTGCACGATCTTGCCGAAGCGCTTGGTGCTCATCACCATGTACTCGCGGGTGTTTTGCGCGTACACGTTGTACCGCCTGAGAGCGATAGGGCGGACGGTGTGGAGAATGCCTTTAATCCTCTTTCGCGATATGATTTCGCCGTCGTCTATGAAGGCGTACCTATGGTAGTCGTCCGGGGTCAGCCTGAATATGAGGCAGACGCCGTCGGCGAACTCCCCGGCCAAAGCCCTGTCTTGGAGCAGGCTGTTCAGTGTGTACACAGAGCCCTTTATTTGAAAGGCGCTGTTCGCGGCTATGCGGTAGGCGGTCAGCTTGCCGTCGCAGGGGGCGGGCAGGTCGCTCAGAACCTTTGAGAACGCCCTATGGCCCGCCTTGACCTTTCTCGTGAAGAAATCGTTGAAAGAGGCGTATTTTTTATCGACGTACTCGCTCATGTCGATTCGGTTGCGCTTTACGAACCGCCGTATCAAAAGCTTCGAAATCCGGCTGCTCATAAAGAGGCCGAAGATCTTGGAGACCGTTCTTGTCGTAAACAGCCGCAGCGCGACCCTCCCCGGCGCCGTGTTGTATAGGAACCTAATGAAGATGTTATCCCTGCGGGATATTTCAATTGTTTTGAAGTCGCGGGCGTTCATTTGCTGAAGCACAGGAATAGGATGTATATGATGATAGGCAACCCGAGCGCGCAGAGCACGATTTGCGTCTGGGCGCGCGGCTTGGGCACCCTTATTTTGAGCACGAACGCCACGGACAAAAAGACGAGCAGTATGTTGTAGATGCCGAATATCGATTTGTTGAATATGTGGCAAATCGCGTAGACGAGGGGGATTATGATGGCCACGCTCGTCACGGGCAGCCCTTCGTAGTAGGTGCGCTTCTTGTTCTGACCGTGGAGCTCCGTCTCTATAACGTTGTAGTAGGCCAAGCGTATGAGCGCGGCCATCAGGTATATGGGGAAGATCACCGTGTCGAAACGGCCTAATGAGATGAAGTTGCCGGACGGTTCGTAGCCCACGTACCCGATGGCCGCCGGAAGCACGCCGAAGCTTATTATGTCGGCCAGGGAGTCTATCTGTATCCCGTAGTGCCTCTCACGGGTGTTGCGCTTCTTGAACAGGGAGGCCACCCGCCCGTCGAACATATCGCAGACGCCGGAGATCATGAGGCAGACGAGGGCGTAGCGGACATTCTCTATGAGCGCGAAGTGGATACCGAGTATCGCCACAATAACGCTCATATAGGTCAGCGTCACCCAGAGCCCGTAATATCCGACGACAGGTTTTGATTCCACGTTACCGCCGCGTTTTGTGTAAAGTTTCAGTTAATATAATAAAATATATTCCGCGCCGAAAAATATCAAACTCTACAGTTTTTCCCGCTTGCGGAAGAATTTCACTATCGGCGTGACGTAGCCGCTCTCGGTCGACACCCTGATCTCGTCGACGCCGGTGGAGCGGAACAGCTCGTCGAGCCGCGCCCTGTGGCCCGCCCGCTCCCTCCTGTACATATCCATTGCCTTCCGGCTCCGCGTATCGAAGAGGGCCGTCTCGCCCGTCTCCGCGTCCTCGAGCTCGACTAGCCCTATACTCGGAATGAACTCCTCGCGGGGGTCGCTCACGGATATGGTCACCAAGTCGTGCCGCTTCGCCGCCACCCTGAGCGGCGTCTCGAATCCGCCGGAGATGAAGTCGGAGACCAAGAAGACGACGCTCGTCCTCGTCTGCACCCTATTCAGAAACTTCAGCGCGTTGCCTATGTCCGTGCCCCTGTGCTTGGGGCGGAAGTAGAGCAGCTCGCGGATGACCCGCAGGACGTGGTTCCTGCCCTTACGGGGCGGGATGTACGACTCTACGTCCGATGTGAAGACGACGAGCCCCACGCGGTCGTTGTTGCGTATTGCCGAGAAGGCCAATAGCGAGCACAGCTCCACGGCCATCTCGCCCTTGAACTTGTCGACGGAGCCGAAGTCGCCGGAGGCGGAGGCGTCTACGACGAGCATGACCGTCAGTTCGCGCTCCTCTATGTATTTCTTTATATATGGCGCCCCCATACGCGCCGTGACGTTCCAGTCGATGGTGCGCACGTCGTCGCCGTCGATATAGGGCCGTACCTCGGAAAACTCCATCCCCTTGCCCTTGAAGGCGCTATGGTATGAGCCGGATAACATAGAATCGACTATGCGGCGGGTGCGGATTTCTATCTGGCGGACCTTTTGCAGCACTTCCTTGGGTATCATTTTTATGCCCCGTTTTATATGTTTTATTCACCAATTATATTACACACTTAACCGCCGATTATATTATATTAGTTATAAAATAATACTTGGCTCCCAATAAGGAGAAGATTTTGTGAAGCGGAATAGTGTCAGTTGGGCTGTCTTTGCCGTCGTGTTCGCAATGCTATCCGTCGCCGGTTGCGGCAGGCGGGAGAGGGTGCGCATTGAAATAGACTTCTCAAAAGCCGCCGAGTGGCGCTATATGCTGGGCGCGGATGTCTACGGGACGCCTACCGCCGCCGACTCCGGGCAGTACTTTTCCGGGTCGCTTAGGGCGTACCTGCAAGGGTTGCCGGGCGACGCGAGCGCCGGGCCGCTGCGCTGCGGGTTCGCCGACGTGAACCTTATCGCCCCGTTTCTGTCGGAGACCGAACGCGCCGACGTGGTGCGCCGCCTCTCGGAGCTGCGCGTGGCCGTCTCGGAGAACGGCGTGACCCTCAGCGACACCTCCGGGATACCCGGAGTCCTGTCCGGCGGGTGGGATATCCTCCGCGCCCCGGCGAGGGTGATCCCCGCCATGCCGAACGCCGACATGACGGTCGGGTCGTCGTGGGAGAGGGAGCAGCGCTTCCCGATAAGCATACCTAACGGCGAGGCCGAAGGGCTTATGTACCAGCTCTACTCATTAGACAGTATATACAGAAACGAAACCGGCATCCGCGTCGCCGCGATAAGCTGGACGTTCACATACAGGGTCGCCGTAAAGGAGAACAAGGAAGACGGCAAGCGCAAAATCATGTACCCGCTCATGGGCTCGGGCCGCGGCAACGCCGAGCTCGACCTTGCCCGCAAAAAGCTCGTAAAGTCGCAGGCCACGTTCCAAGTTACCCAATCGGGCGTGACAGGCGTGGAGATCAACGAGGTGGCGCACTTTGAAATCGTGGAGTAGGAGGGGCGGGGGAGTTATCCGGTAATCCATTTGGACATGAGTTTAGCGAGCGCGCCCGCCGGTATCGCCGGCGTAAGGGAACCTGCTAAGTCGAGACAAGGCGCCGGCGCCGGCAAACGCGCTTTATCACCGCTGGCGGTATTGACGGGTAGGTAGCGGCGGCTGTCGGCTGGGGGCGTATAACGCGGGGGCGCGCTGATCGCGCCCCTGCTCGTTTGTCACGGTTATATTCACAATCCCCGACGCCAGCACCGCCGCTCTCAGGGCGTTCTCCGTCGTCTCCACGCCACGCAGGGTAAGCGTCTCTATCTTGCCGTTCAGTAATACGTTTTTTTGTATTGGGTAATTGGTCAGCAGCGTCTTTGTCAGCGCCTCGGCGTCGAGTATCGCGGAGAGCTGGAACTTTATCAGCGGTTTCATCTTGGTTATGATGATGCCCTTGAGCAGCCAGTGCTTTGCCTTTTGGTATTTGTTGGAGGTAGCCATGTCTAATTTGAAATCGGAGAGCGAGAGGGTTTTATCGCCGTCGTTGTAGGCGGCCCGTCCCGTTACGCGTACGATTCCTTTAATGGAGCCGGATAGATCCATTTTAATCATCAGCCGTTCGTCGGCGTTTACGCCGGTCACTTCTATGTCGTTGACCGTTACCTTGTGTATGCCCGAGGTGAACGTCTTCCCGTTGAACCGCTCTTTGCACAGCGCGGTGGCGTTGGTGTAGGGGACCTCGGCGTATAGGTTTATCACAAAGGCCGAGTCGCCGCCTTGGGGCGGTTCGGTGAAGTCCGGCAGCGGCGCCGGATCGCGCTTTTCGGGGGCGGCGCCCATTGCCGCTTCGGTCACGGCGTGGATGCCGACGAGCGCCGATATGTACGCGCCGTGACCGTTTAGGTTCGAGAGGTATAGGTTGGTCGGGTTGAAGCGCATCCAGATGGCTTCTTGCGTCTCCGGGACGGTGAAGCTTATGGGCGTGTAAAGCTGCTCCCATAGCGGGGTTATGACGGATTTCCGTATAACGTCGGATTTGGCCATGGCCTGGTCTATCATCGGGCAGATTATCCCCATCAGCTTATCGGCGAAGTAGTTGGCGAGGGGTTTTATTGGGATGGTGACGAAGCGGGCCTTCAGCACCGGCTCGGTCGTCCACTTGTAGCCGGCGGATCTTGTGGTTGTGATCGGGCGCCAGTTGTTTTTGAGGGATACCTTGGAGCGCAGCCTCATGGCGATGCCCGCCTCCACGTCTTGGTGCTCGGTGTGGGTCAGCCCCATCGCGGAGATGGTCGTCGAAACGCGTATGGTTACCATCACCGGCAGGATGTAGGCGAGTTCGTCGCCCTGGGCTGTGATTTTTACCGGGCCGTTCCGGCGGGCGGATATTTTTATGTTTGTGAGGCCGCCGAATACCGTGGTATCGCTCTTGTGGAACGTTTCGCCGAGCAGGTTTTGCACCAAATTTTCAATAATGGCGGTTTTGATCTCCACCGGGATATTTATGGTGGATGGAACGGGGAGCGGCGCCTCGCGGGCCGCGGGCGCGGGGGTTTCAAGGCCGCCGGCGCCGTCGAAAGAGACGCTCGAGCGTCCGGCGCAGCCGGCGCATACGAACGCCAGAAAAATAATATTGATGCCAGTTGTTACCCGCATGGTGGAAATATAGTATATTTATCGTAGGTATGGGGGAGTATTAATTTAAGGATCAATTAATACATACTTAAGGATGTATAGAAGGGGGAACATTATGAACACAACCAAGCATGACTTGGTCGCGGCCGTAGCCCGTGGTACCGGGCTCACGCAGTCCGAGATCAAGATTGTGGTTGAGGAGTTTTTGGAGGCGATCGCGGAGGAGCTGGAGCGCGGTCGGACGATCGAGTTCCGCGGGTTCGGCACTTTCTCGGTAAAAGAGCGCAAAGCGCGCCCCGCCCGGAATCCGCGGACGGGCGAAATCGTGCCGCTGGATAGGCGCAAAGTCGCCGTATTCAGGTACTCCGGCGATTTGAGGGAGAGAATTGAGAGCGGAGGGCCTTAAAAGCCAAATCTTTAAAGTCAAATTCTTTTTTTTTAGACGAAGCCTTCGGCTTCATAGGATATGCGGGGCTAACTTGTTTATCTCGGCGAAGCCAAACCCCGCATATATAAAATCAAAAGACTGTCTGAACTAGGATTAGTAGGATTTAAAGGATTATAGGATTAAA
>JAITFI010000061.1 GCA_031281485.1 Chitinispirillales bacterium
CGGAAACCGAAGACCAGCTTACGGTGATACTGCTTGACGACGCGGCGGTAGCGGTAACGTTTGACGGCGTACCGGGCGCGGACGTCGTCGTCGTCGCGGAAGCGTAAGTGGACTGCGAACCTTCCCCCGCGCTGTTGGAGGCCGACACCTTGTAATAATAGGTCGTGCCCGACGATAATCCGGTATTTGTATACGATGTAGACGTTGTGCTTGTCACATAACTGTAAGTACCGGAATAACTCGTGCTGCGATATACGTAGTATTCGGAGGCCCCGGAAACCGAAGACCAGCTTACGTAGATACTGTTTGACGACTGGGCGGACGCCGAGACGCTTGACGGCGCGCCGGGTACGGACTGATTATTTCCCGCGTAGTCAACGGTTATATCATCAATGGCCGCGGGGGGTTGCGTGCCCTGCGAAGCGTCATTTATCCAAGAGAAAACCAACCTCACGGTTCTTCCGCTGAAAGTTGAGGCCGGCAAGGTGATAGTTTTTTGCGTCCAACTTGAATTCTGATTGTAAGTACTTCCCAATAGCGTACCGCTGCTGAATGTCGAACCGGCGGATGGCGTGTAGCTTGTGGTACTATGCCGAACCGTCATATAGTCGTAAGTGGATTCCCCGTAGCCTTTAAAGTAAAATGACAACGTAAAATTGGAGCTGGACGTAGGAAATGTTATGTCCTTGTACATGTGAACAGTAGAGCTTGAATTTATGCTATAAGCGTTTGACGACGAGTTGTTGGAAATATACGCCGAGTAATAGCCGCTATAGTTCGTGGAGGTACCGACTATCCATTTGTTTGTTTGAGAACCGTTAACCAAAGTCCAACCGTTTGCGCCGTTTTCAAAGGTTTCGGTAAACGGAACAGACGTTGGAACAGACGTCGTCGTGGTCGTCGCGTAAGCGTAAGAGGAATATGAGCTTTCCCCCGCGTTGTTGTAGGCCGACACCTTGTAATAATAGGTCGTGCCCGACGATAATTCGTCATTTGTATACGACGTATACGTTGTGCTTCCAACATAACTATAAGTGCCGGTAGAACTCATACTGCGATATACGTTGTACCCGGTAGCCCCGGAAACCGAAGACCAGCTTACGTCGATACTGCTTGACGACTCGGCGGAAGCGAAGACGCTTGACGGCGCGGCGGGTACGGACACAGACGTCGTCATGGTCGTCGCGGAAGCGTAAGAGGAATATGAGCTTTCCCCCGCGCTGTTGTAGGCCGACACCTTGTAATAATAGGTCGTGCCCGACGATAATCCGGTATTTGTATACGACGTAGACGTTGTGCTTGTCACATAACTATAAGTACCGGAAGAACTCGTGCTGCGATATACGTAGTATTCGGAGGCCCCGGAAACCGAAGACCAGCTTACGTAGATACTGCTTGACGACTGGGCGGAAGCGGAGACGCTTGTCGGGACGCCGGGTACGGACGGGGACGTACCGCCTCCCGCATAGTTAATGGTTATATTATCAATGGCCGCGGGGGGTTGCGTACCCTGCGAAGCGTCATTTATCCAAGAGAAAACCAACCTCACGGTTCTTCCGCTGAAAGTTGAGGCCGGCAAGGTGATAGTTTTTTGCGTCCAACTTGAATTTTGATTGTAAGTACTTCCCAATAGCGTACCGCTACTGAATGTCGAACCGGCGGAGGGCGCGTAGCTTGTGGTACTATGCCGAACCGTCATATAGTCGTAAGTGGATTCCCCGTAGCCTTTAAAGTAAAATGACAACGTAAAATCGGAACTAGACGTAGGAAATGTTACGTCCTTGTAGATATGAACAATAGAGCTTGAAGCTATGCTATACGCGTTTGACGACGAGTTGTTGGAAATATACGCCGAGTAAGAGCCGCTATAGCTCGTGGAGGTGCCGACCATCCATTTGTTCGTTTGAGTGCCGTTAACCAAAGTCCAACCGTTTGCGCCGTTTTCAAAGGTTTCGTTAAGCAGAACGGCCGACGAAGCGGTCGTCGTCGCGTAAGTGTAAGAAGACAGCGGGCTTTCCCCCGCGCCGTTGTAGGCCGACACCTTGTAATAATAGGTCGTGCCCGACGATAATCCGGTATTTGTATACGACGTATACGTTGTGCTTCCAACATAACTATAAGCGCCGGAAGAACTCGTACTGCGATACACTCTGTACTCCGTAGCCCCGGGAACCGAATACCAGCTTACGTCGATACTGCTTGACGACGTAGCGGAAGCGTAGATACTTGACGGAACGCCGGGTACGGACGTACCGCCTCCTCCCACATAGCGAATGGTTATATTATCAATGGCCGCGGGGGGTTGCGTGCCCTGCGAACCGTCATTTATCCAAGAGAAAACCAACCTCACGGTTCTTCCGCTGAAAGTTGAGGCCGGCAAGGTGATGGTTTTATTCGTCCAACTTGAAGTCTGATTGTAACTTCCCAATAGCGTACCGCTGCTGAATGTCGAACCGGCGGAGGGCGTGTAGCTTGTGGTACTATACAGAACATTCATATAGTCGTAAGTGGATTCCCCGTAGCCTTTAAAGTAAAATGACAACGTAAAATCGTAACTAGACGTAGGAAATGTTATGTCCTTGAACATGTGAACAGTAGAGTTTGAACTTATGCTATACGCGTTTGACGATCCGTTGTTGGAAATATACGCCGAGTAAGAGCCGTTATAGCTCGTGGAGGAGCCGATCATCCATTTGTTCGGCTGAGAGCCGTTAACCAAAGTCCAACCGTTTGCGCCGTTTTCAAAGGTTTCGGTAATCAGAGCGGACGACGGGGCCGGGATGTCTGTCGGGATTCCTTGGCTGAGGAAAAACGCCTCGCCTATGGTATCACCCGAACATCCGGCTATCCAAAGCGCCGCAAGCGCCGACACCGACGTCAACAACAACAGCGTCCATTTTTGCCGTATTATGTGAAACACTTTAATCTCCTATATTCAAGTGCCTAAAAACAAAATCAACATCAACTAAAACATCAGCCGCAATCCGTACATGTGCGAATAATAGGTAATACCGTAGTTAAACCTGTAAAAAATCTTGTGCGTGCGTCTCCTATTAAGTGAGATTCCCGTACCCACAACCGATCCGGCGTTGAATAACAGCGGTCTTTCGTGGTAAAGCGCGTCTAACTGCGCGCCGGCTTCCACGGCCAAAAACCCCAGATCAAACTGAAACAGTAATGGAATATTCACACCAACAAAGCTGTATTCGTAGTCGGTCTCTTCATAATTATAATAATAGCCGTAACTATATTTGCTGCTGCCGATCCACACGTTGGTCTCCCAGACGAATGACGCGACATTTTGGCCAATAGGATGCGCTTGGGCAAATCCTACTTGGATGATACTCGATTTTTTGCCGGAAAAACCGTATCCGAGCGAAAATCCATTGGTGCTTTTACGATCTTCATCAGATTCTTCGTACGCATTTTGCCTAACCGCCGCGCGGGAAGGCGGCGGCGTATAAGCGACCGAATACGCGTCAGGCGGCGCGGGAGGCGGTGGCGTATACGCGACGGCGGGCGCAGGTTCCGGCTCGGCGGCAGGCTGCGGCTCCGGTTCGACCCGTCCGACGGCCATCTGCCGCGCCAACTTCTCAGAGACATCTATGATTTCCGCATCCGACTTCAGGGAGCTAAACGCGCCGCCCAACGATACGACTTTGGCGGTTTGCGCATCTATGGTGCGGGCTTGGATGTGGTACGTCCCTTCAAACGCGGGGATAACAACCGCCACGCATACGTATCCGACGCCGAACTCCGCGGCGATCGCCCCTATCTGCTCCCCGGTCAGGGCGCCGCCGGGCGGCTCCTTAGCCTCTCTGGCGACGACCTCGGTGATAAAATTCACGCCGCTCGGGGCCTTGCCGTAGCGTTTGTCGCTCACCAACGCGTTGGTTATGCCGGCGCCGAGAGACTCTTTGGTCCTAGCCGGAACCTCGCCGCCGGTTACGTAAACGGCGACGGTCGACAGTAACGGCTGACGGCTCAACTTTATATTTGCCGCGCTCCTCGCGACAGATACAGACTCGGATTGCGCTTCATCCCGCCCGCTTGACATCTGCCGCGCCAACTCCTCAGAAACGCCGATGAAGTCCGCCTCCAGCCTCAGCGGGCTGAACGCGACGCCCAGCGATACGACATTGGAGGTTTGCGTCTCTATGGCGTGGATTTGCACGTGGTACCCGTTGGCCGCCGGGACGACACCGGCCACGCACACGATTTGGATGCCGAATTGCGCGGCGATCTCGCTTATTTGCTCCCCGGTCAACGGCGCCGCCGGCTGTTTAGATTGCCTGGCGGCGGCTTCGGACACGAAAAGCCCGCCGTTTTGGGCGGCATTGTAGCGCCCGCCGCTTACCAGGGCGTTTAGTATGCCGGCGCCCAAGGCCTCTTTGGTCTTGGCCGTAACGTCCGCGCCTCCCGTCACGTAAACGGCCGTAGCCGCCGGAGACGACGGCAACTGCGCAAACGCCCTCGACGCCGTGACCGACATTAGCGCCGCGGCGGCGATAATGAAGATACCCCCGGAACGAATAGCCGCGCGTGTGAATTTTTGGAGACGGAACGCACAGCTGACAGGAAAAAACGCCCTTAAAGCCATAGCTACCAACATTGCAATCTATACTCCCTCGCCAAGAATCCGTCTTCACAGAGACATGTAAGTAAATTGATCAGATATTGCTTTTCATAATATACTAATATGGAATTTAGGATGTCAATAATAATATAAAAAATCTTTTTAAGTCAAATTCTTTTTTTTAGACGAAGCCTTCGGCTTCATAGGATATGCGGGGCTAAACCCCGCATATATAAAATCAAAATCAAAGGCTTTTTTCTTTTGACGTTGACTTTATATGCGGGGTTTGGCTTCGCCGAGATAAACAAGTTAGCCCCGCATATCCTATGAAAGGGCGCGATTTATCGCGCCCTTTCGTCTAAAAATGATTTTAAAGACTTTATATAATATATTTTCTTTATTGGCGAGGCCATAAACTACTTTTTCAGGAGGAACAATATGCAGGTAAACGGGAAACAGACTCCCACGCCCCGCAACGACCGCGGAGAAACCGTCAGCCTCAAAGACTTTTTGGAAACGAGCGGCTACGACCCCTCCGGCGTCGCCATTGAGAAAAACGGCGCCATAGTCGACAAAAAAGCCCCCGCGTTCGCCGCCGAGCCTCTCCGCGACGACGACGTTCTGGAGATCGTTTACTTCATGGGGGGAGGGTGATTGACACCTAATAAAAAAAGGGCGGCCACGCGGGGGCCGCCCCTACAGATAAATCACCGTCAATCAACACATTAGCTCTCCAGTTTCGTCCCCGACGTCCATGTGTCGAACGCCTTCATCACAGAGTCGTAGGTATCTTTCGACAGCTGCGGGAGCTTGTCGAAGCCGCCGTACATTTTGGCGACCGCGTCGAAGCCGGCCTGAACGCCTTTCCGCAGGTTATTTATGGTTGCATCCGAGGCGCCGGAACCGGCTAAAGCCTTCGCGAACTCCATTATGCGGTCGGTCGTCTTCTTTACGCCGAAGTAGCCGTCCTCGCCCGTGAGTTCCTGAGCTTTTGCGCGCGTCTCGTCGCTGACCTGGAAGTCGTCGAGGCTGACGCCGCCGGGTTTGCTGTTGGCGGCCGTCGACCAGAAAGCCTGCCCCTGAGGCCCGGAGGTACCGCCGATGAGGCTCTCGACCATGTTGCGCATAGACGCGTAGTGCGCGTCAGCCAAGCTCTGCGCCTTCTTCAACGCCGTCTCTTTGGAGTAAACGACCCCGTCCGCCTTACCCCCCGCCTGCGCCCCCGCCGTATACTTATCGGCGGCAGCGGCAACCGCGGCGTTAGACGCTCCCTTACCGCCGTGTTTGACGTTCAAATTCTGATAATAGGCCTGCGTGGCCCCCGATCCGCTAACATTTCCGGTGGTTGAACTCATAATAAACTCCTTTCAACTAACGTGTGACGAAAAGTGATTGGTGACAGTGTGACTAAGCGACAATCCGCCTTATTACATTTATCGGCATATTAATCACCAAACTTTATGTCTTTTTTGGGTCTTAGCTATTTTGTGTGGGTTTGATTTTGACGTTGATTTTGACGTTGACTTTATATGCGGGGTTTAGCCCCGCATATCCTATGGAAGGGCGCGATTTATCGCGCCCTTCCGTCTAAAAATGATTTTAAAGCTTTTAATCTTCAGCCTTCTCCATCTCCTTCTTGAGCCTCTCGATCTCAGCGTCAAGCTCCTTGGACTGCTCCGCGGCTTTCTTGGCCGCGCCGCCGCCGCCGCTCATGCCCATGATCTTCTGAACGGTCGCCAACGCGTACTCGACGTCGTCTTTGACCTGATCTATGGTACGCGAGAAGAAGGTTCCGCGTTGGTACTCGTGTTTGTAGCGTTGATGATCGTGGAAGCCCTTTATGAACTCGCCGCTCTTGTTCTTGAGGCTGTCTAGCACGGACGTCAGGTGCGACGTTTGGCCTATCTGGGAGTAGCCCTCGACACGGTCGGCGAGCTGCGAGTACGACAGACGGTTGTTGTCGTACTGCAGGGTGCGCACGTTCAGCGAGTCCTCCGGCGGAGGCGTGAGCTTTTCGCAGAGGGCGTTGGCCGATTTCAGGGTTTCGAGCGCCCTATTGTAATCCTTCTGGAGCAAATACCCGTATGACTGGAGCAACAAGCCCTCCGCCCGCAGAACGGAGTGCTGCGTCGCGCTCTGTAACGTCTTTCCAATGTTTATGCAGTCGCTCCACTGACGCGCTTTGAGCGCTGTCCAAGCCTGACCCAAAAGCGCGTCCTCGGTGTAGTAGCTGTTCGACGGGACCTGCCTAAGCGCCGTCACGGCTTTGGAGAGCGCGTTCTCTTCGTAGAATATGAAGCCCATGAACAGGTAGCTCCTGTTGACCATTTCCTGAGCCTGCTTTGTCTTGGGCGCGGTGTTAATGACGTTTTCCAAGGCGGCGATCACGTCTTTGATGTCGCTGCCGAGCACCGCGTGGGTGACGGCCGCGGCGTGTTGCGCGAATATGTAGTCCGGGTGGTTTTCGGGGATAATCGAGAAGGCTTGGAGCGCTTTGCGCAGCTCGCCGTTCTGCAGGTATATCTGCCCCATGATATAAGTGCCGTGGAAGCGCAGCGAGTCGGGGACGCCGGGCTTGTTCAGCTCCACGAACTGGCTCGTCGCCTGAGGGAAGTCGTTGTTCCTGTAGTGTATCCGCATAAGCCCAAGGTCGGCGTAGGGGACTACCTCGCCGCTCGGGTAGGCTTCCTTTACTTTGGTGTAGTTGTCTATGGCCCGTTCGCGCATATCAAGCTGCTCTTGGCAGTCGGAGCGGAAGAGGCTCACCCAATCGTTCCTGAAGAAGTCGGGGAACTCGACCATCAGGCGGCTGAAAACGAAGAAGGCCTCCCAGTACTTGCCCTCCGCGTACAGTTTGCGTCCGCGGTTGTAGAGTTCGTTGGGGTTGAGCGAGGCCATCCGCGCCACCCTTCGGGCGAGATCTTCCTCGCGGTGCCGCCCGAAGTCGGCTTTGAAGTACAGGGAGTGGCTCGTCGCGTCGCTGTTCTCCTCGGTCATTACATTATATTGATAATAGATAGCGAGATCGCGTCCGCGGTTGAAGGAGGGCATCTGCGCGCCGAGGGCCAAACCCCAGTGCCCCAGCACGTTTTCGTCGAAGCCCATTATAAGGTAGGCTTTGAACATCCGCATCGCCCAGTAGCCGATACGCCAATTGAGCTCCCACTCCATGGATTTCGCGAAGCTTTCAAGCCCCGGCCCCGACGCCTCAAAGTTTTCGGCTTTGGCGAAGAAGTCCTTCAGGTCGAACTCGAGGTAGTTCTCTATGCGGTTCTCCCAGAACTTTGAGTAGCCGGTGAGGCGCAGGTTGCGCGCGTACTCGGCGGTTGACTCGAAGTCAAATAACGATTTGCCCATTGTGGGGGCTATGAGGTTCTGCGTGGCGAGCCCCACGATGTGTTCGCCCAAGACGGGGTGTTTGTAGAGGCGGTATGCCGCGCCGAGGTCGATACCCGTCCCCATCAGGGGGTCGCCGAAGTTCGTCTGGTAGGCGAAGTTGAGGTTCGCCCCTACGATGAGGCGCTGCCAGACGTGCCAAGCGTACCCAAACGAAAATACGAGGTTTGTGTTGCTCAGCGCCGTTTTTGTATCGGCGCTGAGTTTTCCGGTGTTCCTGTCGAACTCATCGGCGTAGACCGCCCCGGCGCCCTCCATCAGCATAGTGAAGCCGGCGGTGTGATAGAGCGAGAGCGGGTAGTTCACCCCTATCTCGGAGAGTGTGAACGCCCCCTGAAGGACCGGCGCCACGGCCACCCGCACGGCGAGGTAGTTCTCCTCGGCGATATTGGCCGGGTTGCTCAACGGCGAGTACGGATTGTTGAGCGAACGCCAACGCTGTGTAACGAGGTACTCACCCGGCAGACCGGCGGCAAAGGCGCCGGAGGCGAGAACGAGCGCCGCCAAAGCGGCGAACGACAGTTTACGGACAACCCCTGAACAACATGCTAGCGGATGCGACATTAGATAAACTCCAGGCAAAAGACGGTTTTCCACGCCATATTATAGATATACTGTCGGGACGGGCGCGACGCCACGGTTTAGATATAATATACCATACGGGAAAGCCCGTGTCAAAAAAAAGCAAAAAAAAAAACATCCCCCTTGCTTTCGCCTACCCAAATAATTATTTTTTTAACGTCTACCGTCTTGGCCGCAGCGGCCTTTCTCCCTAATTCACAAACCCTTAACCATATTAGGAGGATTCCCTAAATGGCTAGTATCAACAAAGTTATCCTGATCGGCAACCTCGGTAGGGACCCCGAGCTTCGTTACACGCCGCAGGGGAGGCCCGTCGTCAACTTTTCGCTCGCTACGACGGAGCGCTGGACAAGCAAGAGCGGGGAGAAGCAGGAGCGCACCGAGTGGCACAAGGTCGTGCTTTGGGGGCGGCAGGCCGAGGTGGCGAACCAGTACCTCAAGAAGGGCAGCCCATGCTACGTCGAGGGGCGGATCACCACGCGTTCTTGGGAGGACAAGGACAAAGTAAAGCGCTACAGCACGGAGATAGAGGGCTTGACCCTGCAACTGCTGGGTTCGCGCGGCGACTCGTCGGCGCACGCGCCGTCGCAACCGGACGAGTACTTCGACTCCTTCCCGGAGACCATGACCGAGAGCGCGCCGGTAGGTGGGGGCTCCGGCGGGGGTTCTTCGGGCGGCGACGACGATCTGCCGTTCTAAGTCAAAGGCGGCGCCCCGCGCCCGCGGGGGCGCCGCAAATTAATCCATTATGAACGCCAATATCGCCATACTATCCGCGCTTTGCCTCTTGTTTCTGATGTTGTCGGCGTTTTTTTCGGCGTCGGAGACTGCTATCTTCTCTATCCCGCGCGAGCGCATAGAGTCTTTCAAGGCGCACTCGGCGCATTCCAAGCGGCTGATCTACGAACTCCTCATGGACGGCCAGCGGACGCTCCTTTTGATACTTTTAGGCAATTTATTCGTTAATATAACCCTCGCGGGCATCGTCAACTCGCTCATGGCCGCCATTCTCGGCCGCAGCGCGACGTTTTGGGGCTTCTTAGCCGCTACGGCGTCGATCATCGTCTTCGGAGAGGTGCTGCCGAAAAACACCGCCTTAGTCAAAAACGAGGGGATAGCCGCCTTCGCCTCCCCCATTCTGTTCTATTTGATGAAACTGCTCTCTCCGCTGCTCAACATCGCGCTGAAGGTAAACCACTTCTTCCTGTCGCGCTTCACGCCGCGCATTCGGGAAAACACCCCGTTCATCACCATCGGCGAGTTGAAGTCCGCCGTGCGTAGCTCGTTTGAGCAGGGCGTCATCTCGAAGTCGGAGCAGGGGGTCATAACAAACCTTCTGGACAAGGGGGCGCAGCCGGTGAAGCGTATAATGACCCACCGCTCTAAAATACCGCTTTTGCCGCACTACGCCACGGCGACGGAAGCGCTCTCGGAGCTATCCGCGCACAAGCAGACGTTCGCGCTGATTACCAGCGGGCCGCGCAACCCGCAGGTAACGGGCATAGTCACCCTCTCCGACCTCTTCAAAGCCACGCCGAACGACCGCTGCCGACAGTTAGCCACGGCGCCCCAATGGGCGCCGGAAACCATCGCGGCCGCCGACCTCATCAGCTTCATGTTCGCCGAGAAGCAGAATATCGTCTGCGTGGTGGACGAGTTCGGCGGGCTAAGCGGCGCCCTCACGCTCATGGACGGCCTCTCCAAAGTGATGGGCGCGACGCCCAAACGCCCGTTCAAGAGCGCCGGCAACACCCGCGTCTTCACCGGCTTGCAAGAGATAGAAACAATCACGGAGTGGCTACCGGAGTGCCTGACGGCGCAGGCCAAAGACGCCCAAACCATAAACGGCCTGATAACGCGCCATCTGGGCAGAATACCGAAAACCGGCGAACGCTTTGACATTGGCGATGAAAATTTTTATATTATGTATGCCGGGCCTACCCGGATAGAGTCGGTTTTGATAGTGCGCAAAGAGGACTAGGATTAGTAGGATTAAAAGGATTTTAGGATTGAAAACACCGTCTGATATAGAGATTTTAATCAGATACTATAACAAATCAAAAAAGAAAGGTTTTATGAGTACAGAAGTCTTACTGTTGGCGCTCTTGGTTTCGATGGCCGTGGTGGCGCTAATGATTACGCTCAATACCCGCGGGAAGTGGCGCGCCACTATCTCCACGATGCTGTCCGCCTGCCTCTTGGGGTGGACTGTGTGGCTCTTCACGATCCAGCTCTCCGCCGTCGACAAGGACGACGCGCCGAACGAACGCAAACGGCTCAGCCTGAAAGACATAATGCCGTCAAAGAAGAGCAAGGCGCAGCAGCTGTCCGCGCTCCTTGAAGAGGTCAGCGATTTCGCCGTAGAGCTGGAGAACGCCAAACTCTACAATCCCTCCTACACCCACGAGCAGTTGGTGGCGCGCGCCGGATCCGTGGAGGCGGGCTTCGAGGAGCTTTTGGGCGAGATCAACGAATCCAAACCCCTCTTGGAAAAATCTCCGGAAGCCGCAAAGATGGTGGACGAGGCTATGGGCGAACTCAAGGGGGCGTGCCACCTCCTCAAAGCCTACTACTACGCGGAGAACACGGCAGGCGAAGTTACCACCGAACGCCTGATGAAGCAAAAGGCTCACGACGCGAACGGAACGCTCGCCAAGGCGATCAAGATAGTCAAAAGTTACGAAAAGCCGTAGGAATGCCGAACGACAACGATCAACACCCGATACACCGCATACTCGACGCCAACTTCAACCGCCTCCGCGAGGCGCTGAGGGTCGTCGAGGAGTACTACCGCTTCATACTTGAGGACGAAAGCGCCTGCGTCGAACTTAAAGCGATGAGGCACTCGCTCTCTGAGATGGAGCGGACGGTCGGGCAGAGCGCCCTTTTGGAGGGGCGCGACACCGGATCAGACTGCTTCGCGTCGGCGAGCCGCCCGGAAGAGATGGGCAGAGAGAACGCCGAGAGCATCCTCCGCGCCAACTTCAAGCGCTCCCAAGAGGCGTGCCGAGTCATAGAGGAGTACGCAAAACTGTCGGCGGAAACGGAGAGCGTCAGCAGACATGCCAAAGAGACGCGGTTTGCGCTTTACACGATGGAGAAGGCGGCGCTATCCGGCGGATGATTTATGGAAACGCGAGGGGAGAGCGTACCCACTGACCGAACAATGGGTACGCGCTGAAAACGAGTGAAGGCAAGGTCAGTGCCGCTCGTACAGCACCTTCCCCGCGCGAGCGACGTGTTCCCGCAGTTCCGGGCTGCTTATCCCCGACAGTATCGAGCAGTCCACGAAGTACGGCAGGTCGGATTCATCCAAGTCCCCGCAAACGCGCAACAGGTCTAAGTCGGTGAACCCCTCGCCGACATCAAGGGTGATGTCTATATCCGAACCGTTTTTGTAAGTTCCCATGGCCCGGCTGCCGTAAAGGATAACCCTATTCACAGCGTTGTACTTGCTGAAAATGCCGTACAGCGTATTGAGGGAGCGTTGCGATAGTCCGTGATTGAAGTCCGTCATAGCATGGAGTCCATTTTTTTCTCAAACGCCTCGAATTCTACGCGATAGAAGTCGGCTATTCTACGCGATATGGCGGCGGCGTTGTTTTCGTCGTAGGTGTGAACGGCGCGGTTTCTGTCGCTTATCATGTCGATCCACAACTGCCCGTTTTGGATTAGGTCGAGTTGCAGGGCGGCGCGTATGGAATCGCGCGAGCCTTGGAGCGCTTGAGCGTGCCCCATGTAGGAAACGTAGTCCTTCATCGTTTGCCACGCTAGTTCGTATGTAAGTTCAAAGCACTTTATCAGCGCCTCCATAGCGATATCGCCCTCTGCGCCGCAACCCGATTTTTCGTCAAAGAAAGCTGCGGTTCTTTTGAACTGACCGTGCGCCTTTTTGTAGTTGGCGAAGCGTTGCTTCCACCGGACATCCGGGTTTGCCTCGGACATTATGCGCCGCCTTTCTTTGAATTCGGCGATACTGCAAATATCGTCATTAAATACCTGATGCTTGTAAAATAATATTTTGGAGCGGCGGGCTTGAATTTTATTATTTTTATTGTTTGATCCGTTTTGACTTTAGCGGCCTTAAAACCCTTGATTCCGATAACCGGAGAAAACGACGATGAATCCGCCGAACGGCACTAACGAACGAGGCTTGGAAAGAGCCGTGATAACCGGTCTCGGCATGGTCTCGCCGATGGGCAACGACGTCTCAGGCTCTTGGGCGGCGCTTTTGGGCGGCGTTTCAGCCGCGGCGCCTGTCACTCGGTTTGACTGCTCGCAGTTCAAGACGCGCTTCGCCTGCGAGGTTAAGGGGTTCGACCCCGTCGCCTACTTCGACCCAAAAGAGGCGAAGGGGATGGACTTGTACACGCAGTACGCCGCGGCGGCGGCAGCTCAGGCTTTCGGAGACGCCTGGCTTGAGGCGGGCTCGGGCGACCCGTTCCGTCAGGCCGTGATCTTCGCCTCGGGGATCGGGGGGATCGCCACGCTTCAGGAGGAGCTCTTCAAGTTCGCGACGTCGTCGAGCGGGGTGCCGCGTTTCTCGCCGTTTATGGTGCCAAAAATGATAAGCAACATAGCGGCGGGGGTTATCGCTTTGAAGTACGGTTTCAGGGGGCCGAACTACGGCACGGTTAGCGCCTGCGCCTCCTCGTCCCACGCGCTTATCGACGCCTTGAACCTCATCAGGCTGCGCAAGGCCGACGTGGTGATCGCCGGCGGTTCCGAGGCGCCGATAAACGTGACCGGCCTCGGCGGCTTCGGCGCTATGCGGGCGCTGTCGACCAGAAACGACGACCCGGTGACAGCTTCGCGACCGTTCGACAAAGACCGCGACGGCTTCGTCCTCGGCGAGGGGGCGGCGGCATTGATCGTCGAGTCGCAAAGCCACGCGAAAGCGAGAGGCGCGCGGATATACGCGGAGTTAGCCGGCGGGGGAATGACCGCCGACGCGTTCCACTCGACGCTCCCGCATCCGGAGGGAATCGCCGTTGAAAAAGCGATGGCGTTCGCGATGGAAGACGCCGGAGCGAATCCCGAAGACATCGGCTACATCAACCTCCACGCTACCTCGACGCCGGCGGGAGACGGGCCGGAGATCATGGCGGTGGGGCGACTGTTCAAAAACTCGCTGAAATCGCTACACGTGAGCGGAACAAAGTCAATGACCGGACACTTGCTCGGCGGCGTTGGGGCGCTTGAGGCGGCGATTACCGTCTTGTCAATACACGAAGGGGTAATCCCGCCCACAATCAATACGGTAAATATCGATCCAGAACTGAATATCGGTATTGATTTGACATTGGGGAATGCCGTTAATAAAAAAATAGATGTGGCGATGACCAATAACTTTGGATTTGGGGGACAAAACGCGAGCTTAGTATTTAGGCGGGTTTAAAGGATGTCCGAATTAGGATTGGTAGGATTTAAAGGATTATAGGATTAAAAACAAGATAAAACCTTTTTATCATCAATTTTGACTGTTAAAAACGCTATGAAAAAAATTTTATTGACAGGCGGCGGGACAGCAGGCCACGTCACACCGAATTTAGCCTTAATCCCCGGCTTAAAATCCGCGGGGTTCGATATCCACTACGTAGGCACCAGCGCCGGCATGGAACGCGGCTTGGTGGAAAAGGCCGGATTGACTTACCACTGCATAAGCGCCGGCAAGTTACGGCGTTATTTTGATTTTAAGAATTTTACTGACGCTTTCAGGATAGCGGTCGGATTCTTTCAATCAATCTTTCTATTGATAAAACTCCGCCCCGCCGTACTCTTCAGCAAAGGCGGTTTCGTCTCCTGCCCCGTAGTCTGGGCGGCGTGGCTGTGCCGTGTGCCCGTAATTATTCACGAATCTGATATGACGCCGGGGTTGGCAAATAGGCTCTCTATGCCGTTTGTCAAGAAGATATGCTTCAGCTTCCCGGAGACGGAGGCGCGCTTGCCCGCCCGCAAGCGAATATTGACGGGCCTGCCGGTGCGCTCAGAGCTGTTTGACGGCGACGCCGCTATGGGGCGGGAGCTTTGCGGATTTAAGGATAGCAAGCCGGCGATCGTCGTGATAGGCGGGAGTTTGGGGGCGAGCGCCGTGAACGATATCGTCAGGGGCGGACTCAACAAACTGCTCGCCGATTTCAACGTCTGCCATATATGCGGCAAGGGCCACAAGGCACCCGGGGCCCTGCCGGGGTACTGCCAATTCGAGTACGTCGGGACAGAGCTGCCGGATCTGTTCGCTATGGCGGACATTGTAATATCGCGGGCGGGCGCAACAACACTGTTTGAGCTGTTGGCGCTGTGCAAACCCGCCCTACTGATACCCCTCGGAACGGCGGCAAGCAGAGGAGACCAAATATTGAACGCGGAGTCGTTTGAAAAGTTGGGATACTGCAAGGTGTTACCACAAGACGGATTAACCGGCGCGATCCTAGCCGAACATGTCAAGCGATTCTTCGATGAAAAAGACAAATACATCGAAGCGATGAAACGAGAGGAGTCTGTTAAGGCAGTTGATAAGGTTTTGGATGTTATCAGGCAATTGAGGGTTTAAGACGAAGTCTTAAAATCAAATTCTTTTTTAGACGAAGCCTTCGGCTTCATAGGATATGCGGGGCTAAACCCCGCATATATAAAATCAAAGTCAAAGGCTTTTTTCTTTTGACGTTGACTTTATATGCG
>JAITFI010000091.1 GCA_031281485.1 Chitinispirillales bacterium
TTGGGCGACAAGTTGGAGAAGGTAATCCTTTTCGGCTCATACGCGAGGGGCGACTACGACGACGAGTCGGACATAGACATCATGATAATCGCCGACATAGCGTTGGAGGAGGCTCATGAAGTCAACAACAAGATTCATGATGTAATCGGAGACATTGGTTTGGAATATGACGTTCTTGTCAGTTTGAGCGTGGACAGCAGCGATATATTCCGCAAATATAAGGATTATTCGGGTTTCTACATAAACGTGCAGAAAGACGGGGTGCTATTGTATGCCGCCTAGTGATATTCCGAAAGATTTGGCTATCTTCCGTCTGGAGCAAGCCAGAGAGTGTCTGCAAGACGCGCGATTGCCCGGTGCCTCGCTTAAAGTCGCCGCTAACCGCTCGTACTATTGTATATTTGACGCGATGCGCGCGGTCTTGGCGTTTGACCGGTTTGACTCCAAAAAACATTCCGGTGTAATCTCCGCCTTTCGTAAGGGCTATATAAGAACCGGAATCTTTCCTGTAGAGTTTTCAAAGATTATAGAGAAAGCATTCGAAATCCGCGTCAACAGTGATTACAAAGAATTTTACCTTGTACCCAAAGCCGAAGTCGCCGCGCAGGTAGAAAACGCCGAAACCTTTTTAGAGGCGGTAGAGAAGTACGTCGGCGAGATAATCAAACCCCAATGACAGACCGCGTCCCCGTTGTTGTGTTTGGTCGGCGGCGGGCGGGTCGGTGTTCGGTTCCGCCCCTAACATTAATTTGACTTCGGTCGTCCCCAAGAATTATCTTAATATGTAGTTACGTGGCGGTCTTGATCTCGGCGGAGAGTGTAGAGCGTGGTATGAATCCCAAATAATGGCGGGATCGTCGCCCAAAGGCTATATTATATAGGGGGGGCAAAGTGTGAACCGTAAACAGATCATTTGTTTCGATAATTGTTGCAATAGCCGTTTATTTGACGGCGACACGTCGCCAAAGGTGAAAGCGCAGGCCGCTAAAATCAAGCATATCATCAATAATCGGGCCAAAGGCGGCTATCTCATTGTCGGCAGTTTTGCCGGAGACGCGGAAATTGAGAAGATACCCGACAACGAAATGCGCAGGAAAGCAAAAGCGCAGTATAAAAATGTCATTGACAGCAAGGTCAAAAATTCCACGCAGATTGTTGCAAGGGCGCAAAAATTAGAATCAATGGGGCTGGATCCGATGGATGCCCGTCACCTTGCGGCGGCTGAAGCCGCAGGCGCAAAGTTCTTGCTGACTACAGACAAAAAGTTTATACGGAGATGTCAAAATAGAAACATAACGGCGGTAAAAGTTATAGACCCATTAGACTTTTGAAAGGTGGTAAATTATGGCGACGGTAAAGGGCAGTAATTGGACGGAAGAGCGGCACGAGGTACTTAAGAATGTTACCGGGGCAGAAATTGACGCCATAGCCGCGCGGTTAGAGGCCGAACACCCGGAAGAATATTCGACGCCGGAAGAGATAATGGCAATGGCCGAGGGGCGGACAGAAGCGTTGCAGACAGCCAAACGTCGCGCAGAAATGGTGGGCGCGTGATGACCGCACAGCGCAAGCGGTAATCCCGCTACCCTATGTCCCCGCCGTCCCCGTTGGTATGTGTTTGGTCGGCTGAGTCGGCGGCACCGGCGCTTACGGCGTTTCCCACGGCTACCTCACGTCCACGACCACCGACACCTGCTCGCGTTTGCCGCCGGACATCTTTAGTTCGCCCTTGACTAAATACGTGCCGCCCGATACCGGGCGCCCCTTCACGTCGCGCAGGTCCCACGATCCCACCGGCCGCCCGGGTTTGGCCGGAGCGCTCGACGGCTCCGCGCCGCCGCTGTGGTCTCCTATCTTCACTTTTTTGACCACGTCGCCCGACAAGTCGTAGATGTAAAGCTTCGCGCTCTCTATGCGGCTGCCATGACGGAAGAAACTCACCGCGCCCGACGGCCCCACGGAGGCGTTCGGGCCGACCGTGAACCCGCCACCCGACAGCGCGGACGCGAGCGCCGCCGACGTCGCGTCTTCCAGCGGCTTCTCCCGCGAGACCGTGTGGTCGCTCGGGGGCGCCGGCGCGTACTCCGCAATCGATTTGATACCGGCGAACTCCTTCCAGCCCTCTGTGGTTCTGTATATCGCGAGCAGCTCTTTTGGGACGTACAGGCAGGCGGTGTTTTCCGCGTCGAACACGTCGAAGATGCCGTACTTGTTTTGCTCTATCGCGGGCGGGATGACGCTTAAAGATATCACGGAGGCCAAGTCGTGGCAGTGCATAAACGCCCCTCTCCCGATAGACGTCACGCCTTTGCCTATGGCGACCGACGTCAGCCCGTAGCACTCCATGAACGCCCAGCCGCCTATATAGGTTACGCTGTCTGGGATGACGACCGACGTCAAGCCGGTGCAGTTGAAAAACGTCATGCTCTCTATTGAAGTCACGCAGTCGGGAATCGTGTACGCGCCCTGTCTGCCCGCCGGATACGCCATCAGTTCTTCCTTTTTGTAGAACGTGCGGAACAGAACGCCGTCTATGGAACGGAAGCCGGAATTTTCGGGCGACACGTCTATGGAGGTCAATCCCGCGCAACCGGAAAACACCCAGTCCTCGATAGACATCACGCTTCGGGGAATGGTGATGGACGTCAGGCCGGTGCAGCCGGAGAAGGCGTAGTTTTCGATGAACATCACGCTGTTCGGAAGAGTGATCGACGAGAGCCCGACGCAATCTAAAAACGCCTTTTCCCGTAGCCGCGTCACGCCGTCGGGAACGGCGTACGGGCCTCGTTTGCTCGCGGGGTAGGTCAGCAGAACGTATTCTTCCTTATCGCCCGTAGCATAGAACAGAACGCCGTCCACGGAGCGGAAATAAGCGTTGCCGGAGGACACCTCTATTGATACCAAGCTGTTGCAGCCCACAAACGAGCGGTTTATGGACATCACGCTGTTCGGGATGGAGACCGTCATCAGGTGGGCGCATCCGTAAAACGCCCACCTTTCGATGGCGGTCACGCCGCTCGGGACGGCGTAAGACGCGCCGCGCTTGCCCGCCGGATATTGCACCAAGCTGTACGCGCTGTCTTTGACATAGAACAGCACGCCGTTTACAGACCGGTAATAGATGTTTTCGGGAGCCACGTTTATGGACGTAAGGCCGGTACAGCCTAAAAACGCTCCCGGCCCGATATCCAGCACGCTGTATGGGATGTCGATGGACGTGAGGCCGGTGCAGCCCCAAAAGGTCTCCGACGTGATGGACGCCACGCCTTTTTCGATAATCACTTCGGTGATTGAACTTCTGAAACCGTACCACGGGGCGTTGTAGGCGCTTGTGGAATAATCCCTCATCTTCCCTTCCCCGCTGATCGTAAGCGTCCCGCCGTGAAACTCCGCCTTAACCGTCCCGGGTATTCGCCCGCAATCCCACGCCTGCGCCGCTTTCTCAGAAACCGCCATTGCAACCTCCGTTTGTGGATAAAAAAACCATAGAGCCGGTTTGTAACCTAATATATTCCAACCGCTTGCCGTCGGCGCTTGTTCTCAACGCATGCCGATACCTATTAATTGGGTAAGATAATATTTTGTGGGTGGTAAAGTCAAATTTATTCGAGGGTTTGCGCCGCAATAAATTATATTTAGTGGTTGACCCAGAACCTTTAACCCGCAAAACTGACAGGATACCGGCAGCCAAATGCTTCTCGACTACCTTTACCAGACCACCGGAGTCTACCTATTCTACGGGCGCATCTTCGCCACGAGCGTCACCACGGTCTTTTCGTTCGCCTTGGCGATGCTGCTCTTTCCGCCCTACATAAGGTTTTTGCGGGGGCTGAACGTATCCTCGGAGTTTGAGAAGGGCGGCACGGCGCAACCCGGGCCGGTCATGCCGGCGGGGATCCTCTTCTTCTTCATCGTCATAGCCACCACGCTTATCGCCGTGCGTATCAACCCGTACGTGACGAGCGCGCTCATCATATACTGCTTCTTCAGCATCATAGGCGCGGTCGACGACGTGGCCAAGGTCATAAACCAGCGGAAGGTCGCCCGCGGGGAGCTATCCAAGCAGGACTACCAGTACAAGGCCGACGGCATCTCCTCAAGCCTGCGCCTTACGCTCTATCTCGTCATCTCCTTCGGCGTGGCCCTGCTCGCTTACAAGTATATACCTAATATAAACAAGAGCATAAACATCCCGTTGCTCAGCATAAACAGGTTCTACCCGTCGTTTCCGGTTTGGCTCTTCATCCCCTTCATGACGCTGACCATCGCGGTGATGGCCAACGGGGTGAACTTCACCGACGGCTTCGACACGCTGGCCACTGTGCCCGCGATCTGCTCTCTGGCGTTCCTCGGGATCATCTCTTTCGTGTCGAGCAACAGCGTGTGGAGCAGCTACTTGCTGATACCGTTCATACCGGGCCTCCAAGAGATCCTCCCGCTTATCGGCGCGGTGATCGGTACGCTTTTGGCCTACTTGTGGTACAACGCGCCGCCCTCCACGATCATAATGGGCGACAGCGGCTCCGTGGGCCTCGGCGGGTTCATCGGCATCCTCTTCATCTTCTCGAAATCGGAATTCTACCTCCCCATAGTGGCCTTCATCTTCCTGCTGGAGTTCGTCTCCGTGTTTATGCAGATGGGCTACTTCAAGCTGACGAAGAAGCGGATATTCCGATGCGCCCCCATTCATCACCACTTCCAATTCGGCATGAGGGCCGCCGGGAAGTACGCGAGCGAGTTCCACATAAAGTCGAAGGTCATGTGGCGCTTCCACATAACGTCGGTGGTGCTGTTGATCGTGGGGCTGGTGCTGTTTTTGAAGATCAGGTAGCCCGCGATCCGGACGACGCCGTCGATGAGGCGAGGAAGTACGGGGTCGGGCTGCTCCAACAGGTCGGGGAGACCGTCGCTATTATCCACAGATTCTCCATTAAACATCACAAACATAAGCACGGGAACGGCGGCGGCGATTCGGGAGAATAAAAAAAACGTCTGAACTAGGATTGCCTACGGCGAGGTAAACAAGTTGGCTTCGCCGAGATAAACAAGTTAGTAGGATTATAAGGATTTAAGGATTAAACGTCAACGTCAAAATCATTTAACCAAAGATAGGAGTTGCGTTATGAATTTCTTTACATTTACTAAGTTGAAGCGGACGCTGTTGATGTTGACGGCGGTGTTTTGGTTAGGTTGCGGGGGGGACGGTAACCCGTCTAACAATAACAACGGCGGTGGTACAGATAGTACAGGCAATAACACGACGCATACCCACACGTGGGGCGAGTGGTCGATAACGACCGCGCCGACATGCACCGCGTCGGGCGTGGAAACAAGAAGTTGCACTCAAGGCGATACCACAGAAACAAGGGAGATACCGCAGTTGACGGGGGCGGCTTGCTATTATGGCGGCGCGCCTAATATCTGCGGGAAAGACGGAACAGCCGATTCGTGCAAGAAGACGGAGATAGGCGGTGTGACGTGGTTGGCGGAGAATCTGAACTATCTACTGGAATCAGGCAATTCGTGGTGTTATGACAACGACGAAACCAATTGCGACATATACGGGAGGCTGTATGATTGGGAGACAGCGAAAACAGTCTGTCCTACGGGATGGCGCTTACCTGATACGGCGGATTGGAATAGGTTGGATGAAGCGACAGGAGGTGGAGGTAGTCGTAATGAGAAACTGAAATCAACAAGCGGTTGGAAAAACTCTTATGGAGAAAGCGCTAATGGTACGGATGATTTTGGATTTTCGGCTCTACCCGGTGGCGTATTCACTTACGCTTTTACGGATGGACCTTTTTTCCAGATGAAAGGTAGCCAAGGATATTGGTGGACGATTACGGAACGCTCTGATGGTCGCGGCGACTCCCGGTACATTGTCGCCATCGGCCTCATTATTGGCGGTGGTATTAGCGACGATGGTTTATCTGTACGTTGCATCGCCGACAACTGATAGTGCGAGAGAGGTATGGTTCGTTGGGGCGCGATCACCGTGTCGGTGGTCAGCCCCGTTTCACCATCCGAATATATCGATATGCGTACCAGTGCCGGACGCGGATAAAATCAACTTATCCTCGAATATTTGGTACAGCAACAGCCAGTCGCCCTCTCCCCCGATGTGGCATTCGCGGAAGTCTTTCAACTTTCCGCTCATTTGGTGGTCGCGGTAATTCTTCGGCATTTGTTTGCGGTTGGCCAAGAGGTCAAGCGTTGCGGTGAGTTTTGATAAGTCTTTACCGCGTTTTTTCATTAGCTTGACATCCCGCCTCATTTTAGCGGTAAAGACGATGTCGAGCGCCATCACTCCTCCAACATGGCCGCGACCGCTTCTTCGGCGGTTTTAAACGGGCCTATAAGGTTGCGCCTGAGACGTGTATCTTCGATGGCTTCAAGCATTTCGGGCGAGAGCGCGCGATGGTTGACGGCAAACGGTATACCGTCGTACTCAAGAGATTTTGCGAAGAAAATCTTAACAGCCGTCGGCGTGTCCAGCCCAAGACCGGAAAACAGCGAATCCAATTCCGCTTTGGTACCGTCGTCTACTTGAACCTCTATTGTCTCCATCGGCTACTTCCTCCGAGTTCCAAGAATTGTTGTGGTTACAGTTAATGTACGATACTAATATAATTGATGGCCGTCCATTGGCGCAAGCGGCGGTGTCGGGTGGTCGTGGGGCATGCAGGGGTGGGCGATAGATTCCTTAAACTCTATTTTGACGATATTACAGCGCATCAGTGAATATTAAATTATATTTACTTGTATATGATAACCGACCCCAACTATAGTTTCCTCTCTCCCGCCGGGCGGGATTTTGTGATTGCCGCCGCCCGTTTCGGCGCCGTCAGCCCGTCGAGCCGCGTGTTGATGCTGGGTTGCGGCGGCGGTGCGGGGGCGGTCGTGGTCGCCAAGGAGTTCCGCTGCCGGGTGGTCGCGGTGGAGACGCGCTCCGGGTTTGCCGAGGAGGCGAGGGGTTTGTGCGAGCGCGAGGGGGTGAGCCACTTGGTGACGGTCGACGCCGGAAATCCGTTCGAGGCGGGATATGCCGACGATCCGTTTGATTTGGTTATCGCGGAGGGCGGTTTTCTGAGACCGGCGACGAGGGCGCCGTTTTTCGACGCGATAGAGCGGTGGTTATTGCCAAGGGGGGTTGCGGCTTTCGCGGACATAATTTACACAACGGAACAGGTTCCCGCCTCCGTGAGCCAGATGTACGGCAGTTTGAAGAAGCAGACGCTCTCCGAGGAGGATTACCAAAAATTAGTGAAGGACGCAGGCGTTGAGCTGCAGTATGTGGGACTCTCGCCGCCGAGCAATTGGGATAACTTCTACGGCTATATAATGAAGAGGCTGAATGACGCCGAGGGTTTTTTCGGCTCCGGCGCGGTGAGGGCGGCTATGAATAATGAGATTAATCTGTTCTATAGGATGGGCTGTTTGAAGTATATAGGGTATCTGACATGTATTTGCCGTAAGGGTTGACAATGAGCGACCCGCAAACGCTGCTGACTGCCGTCTCCCGCTTCCCTGAGACCCCCGGCGTCTACCTGATGAAAGACGCCGCGGGCGGCCTGCTCTACGTGGGCAAAGCCGTCAACCTACGCTCCCGCGTCCGCTCCTATTTTCTAAGCGACCACGCGGACCGCGCCCAGATTCCGGGGATGCTGCGTCTGTTGGATCACATAGACCTGATCGTCACCAACACAGAGGCGGAAGCGCTGATCCTTGAGGCCAACCTTGTTCGCAAACATAAGCCCAAGTACAACATCGAATTGCGGGACGACAAGCATTATCCGTATCTCAAAGTGACGGTCAACGAGCCGTTCCCGCGTCTTCTCGTGGTGCGCAGAGTGGAGCGGGACGGCGCGAAATACTACGGCCCATATACCGACGTGGGAACGATGCGCCGCGTGGCGGATTTCGCGAAGCGCATATTCTTGCTGCGCGATTGCAACAAGAACCTGCCATTGCAGAGGGCGATACGTCCCTGCATCAACTACTCGATGAAGCGTTGCGGCGCCCCGTGCGCCGGTAAGATCGACGCGGACGGCTATCGGCGCAACGTGGATGATTTGGAGCGTTTTCTAAAGGGGAAGCGCAAAGACCTGATTAAGGAGCTTGAGGAGCGGATGGCGCTGGCGTCGTCGGAACTGCGCTTCGAGGAGGCCGCGCGGCTGCGCGACCAGATCAAGCTCATAGGTGAGGCGTCGCGTCCGCAGCGGGTCGATTTGACACTCTCCGACGCGAATTGCGACGTATTCGGCATAGCGCGCGGCGACAGGGACATATCGATGGCGGTGCTGCACTTCAGGGACGGGTTGTTGATGGCGGCGCGGAATTTTCTGTTCAAGCGCGACAAATGGGAATTTTCGTCGGAGGGGAACGACGGTATCGTAACGCAGTTTTATATGCTGGAGGATATGGAGATTCCCGAAGAGGTTATTGTTCCGGACGGCGTAGGGTTTTCGCAGGCTGTGTTGCAGAATTGGTTTGACATGCGAGTGGATGGTGTGGTCGGTATTGATGGTATCAATAGTATGGGTAATGTCAATAATATAGTCAGCGATGATAATATATGTAATCCGAATCAACAAAGCGATAATCAACAGAAACATGAACGCGTCAAAGTTTCTGTAGTCATCCCGCAAAAAGGCGCGAAGAGATTATTGATATCAATGGCGGAGAAGAACGCTCACGCGTACTTGTTGCAGAAAGCCCCGCCCAACGCCTCTCAGGATGTGGACGATTTGCAAAAAGCGCTCTCCCTGCCGCGCGCTCCGGTCGTCATAGAGGCTTTCGACATCTCGAACCTCGGCGAGTCTTTCGCCGTCGCGGGGATGGTACAGTTCAGGGGCGGGCTTCCGAACAAGTCCGCCTACCGCCGGTACAAGATAAAGACGGTAGAGGGGCAGAACGACTTCGCCATGATGATGGAGGCCGTCTCGCGGCGTCTGCGGCGGCTGAGAGACGAAGGGGGCGCGTTCCCCGATCTGCTGCTGATCGACGGCGGCAAGGGGCAGTTACACGCGGCCATGGAGGCGCTGAAGGATTTTGAGAACCCGCCGCTGATCGCGTCGTTGGCCAAGAGGGAGGAGATACTCTTCTCCCCGTGTTTGGACGAGCCTCTCTCCCTGCCCGAGACGCATCCCGCGCGGAGGTTGGTCGAGCGTATTCGCGACGAGGTGCACCGGTACGCAATCACCTACCACCGCGCCGTCAGGGGCAAGCAGTTCACCCGTTCCGCGCTTGAGAATCTGCCGGGGATCGGGAAGGTGAGGGCGCGGCTGCTGTTGAAGCGTTTCGGGTCGCTGAAGCGGCTTATGGAGGCGGAGGTCGGGGAGATCGCGGGTGTGCGGGGTTTCTCTGAGGAGTCGGCGCAACGCCTCAAGGAGGCGTTGGCGTCGAAGAAGTAGAGTCGGAGGTTTTAATGTTAATGAGGGTAAAGGTCAAAATAAAGAGGTAATTCCGGAGGTCGCGCAAAAAAAATTATTGCAATGCTTGCCGATTAATTATATTGTATCCATACGGGCATCGGGCTACCCGCCCTGCCCACGGCCCCACAGACTACGAAACGGAGCGGCCCTGTGAAGGGAAGCCATGTCGCCATTACCGGCGTAGAAAAGTACTTCGGCGATTTCCACGCGCTGAAGAGCGTCTCCGTTGACATTAAAAAGGGCGAGTTTTACTCGCTCTTGGGCCCCTCCGGTTGCGGCAAGACCACGCTTCTGCGCATAATCGCCGGATTTGAGGATCCGTCAAGCGGGGCGGTGCTCCTAGACGGGCAAAACGTGGTGCCGGTGCCGGCCAACAAGCGACCGGTCAACACCGTCTTCCAGTCCTACGCCCTCTTCCCCCACCTGACCGTCTTCGAGAACGTGGCCTTCCCGTTGCGCCTCCGGAAGATGGAGAACGCCGCCGTCAAGACGAAAGTGCAGGAGTTTCTGGAACTGGTCAAGCTGCCAAAGGAGGGCAAGAAGCTCCCGGCGCAGCTCTCCGGCGGTCAGAGGCAGAGGGTGGCCATCGCCCGCGCCCTCATAAACGAGCCGAGCGTCCTCCTTTTGGACGAGCCGCTTTCGGCGCTCGACGCGAAGCTGCGGCAGCACATGCTCATAGAGCTCGACGCCATACACGACAAGATCGGCATTACGTTTATATACGTCACCCACGACCAGCAGGAGGCGCTCAGCGTCTCCGACCGCGTTGCGGTGATGAACGAGGGCGAGGTGGTGCAGGTCGGCACGCCATTCGAGATCTACGAGAGCCCGAGCGACCCCTTCGTGGCGCACTTCATCGGTGAGACGAACTACATCGGCGGCACCGTGACCGAGGTCATCGGCGACAAGCACGCCAAGGTCGATTTCCCGGACATCGGCAGTCTCTTCGTCTACCAAGACAAACCGCTCGCCGTCGGCGACAAGGTAAAGGTGACGATACGCCCGGAGAAGATACGCATCTCCTCCGACAAGCCCTCCGCCCTCGGCGACCAGATGAACCTGCTTGAGGGGGGCGTCGACGAGCTTATATACTCCGGCTTCCAGAGCAAGTTCTTCGTACGGGTGAGCGAGCGGGCGACGTTTCGGGTGTTTCGGCAGCACGTCAAGTTCTTCATGGACGAGAAGGCCATCAACTGGAAGGACAGGGTCTTCATCTGGTGGAACGACAACGACGGCTACGTGGTGGAGGTGGAGAAACCGTGAAAAAGAACTACGGCCCCGTCTATGTCGCGCCCCTGACGGGGTGGCTTGTGGTGTTTTTTGCCATTCCCATCAGTATCATAGTGTATTACAGCTTTTTGAAAAAGGGCTTTAACGGCGGGGTGATGCACGAGTTTTCGCTCGACGCTTTCAGGGCGCTCTACAACCCGACAATATTCAAGATAGCGTTTAACACTTTTTGGATAGCCTGCGCGTCAACGGCGGTGATGGTGGCGCTTGCCATACCGGCCTCCTATTTCATGGCGCGAAGCCGGCACAAAAATCTGTACATGCTGCTGGTGATCGTCCCGTTTTGGACGAATTTTTTGATACGTGTTTACGCGTGGATGGCGATACTCGGCAACAACGGCATTCTGAACAGCACGTTGATTTCGATGGGTTTGATGCACGAGCACATACAGTTCTTGTACAACACCAACGCGGTGATATTGGTGACCGTCTATACATATTTGCCCTTTGCGATACTGCCGCTATACTCGACGATAGAGAAATTCGATTTTTCGCTGGTTGAGGCGGCGCGTGATCTCGGGGCGACGAAATTTACCGCGACGGTGCGCGTCCTATTGCCCAACATCCGCGGCGGAATAACGACGGCGGTGCTCTTCACCTTCATTCCGGCCTTCGGCAACTACGCCGTCCCGCAGATCATAGGCGGGAGTGATTCGTACATGTTGGGCAATGTGATCGCGAGGGAGCTTACGGTCACGCGGAACTGGCCGCTCGCCTCGTCTATATCAATGGCTCTCACGGCGCTTACAACGCTCGGCGTGCTGCTCTTTATGCGCCTCAACCGCTCGTCGATGGAGTCGGCGCGGGAATCGGCGACGTCAGCGCCGGTGAAAACGCCGCAATCGGGAACGGGGGCAACGGCATGAGAAGCGCAAAGCCCACCGGAAAATTCTCGCTCGGCATGTTCACGCTGACCATCATATTCCTATACATGCCGCTTGTCATCTTGGTCGCCTATTCGTTCAACAACAGCAAAATGATGGCGTGGAACGGCTTTTCGTTGCGCTGGTATAACGAACTGTTCTTCAGTTCGGAGAACTTGTGGCACTCCTTCTGGAACAGCGCGGTCATAGCCGTAACCTCCGCGAGCGTCAGCACGGTGATCGGAACGCTCGGCGCGATAGGGCTCTACTGGTACAATTTCAAGTTCAAAAAAGCGATAAGCGTGGCCGCGTTTATTCCCATGTTAATCCCCGAAATAATAATAGGCGTTTCCCTATTGATATTTTTCGCGGGAATTAAGTTGCAGCTAAGCCTCTTCACGATATTTTTGGCGCATACAACGTTCAACATACCGTTTGTATTAATGGTGGTGATGGCGCGCTTAGAGGAGTTTGACTTCACGATAATAGAAGCCGCCTACGACTTAGGAGCCGGAGAGCTGCAAGCCCTATCAAAAGTAATCCTCCCCGCGGCCTTTCCGGGCGTAATATCGGGATTTCTGATAGCCGTAACATTATCGCTTGAAGACTTTGTAATAACATTTTTCGTCTCAGGCCCGGGATCGTCCACCCTGCCGCTGCACATCTATTCCATGATCCGCTTCGGCGTATCACCGGTAATAAACGCGCTGTCGGTAGTAGTAATCGCGGGCACGGTAGTATTAGCGGCGTTGTCAAGAAATGTGGTAAAGTATATGTTTCAGAAGTAAAGTTGTTTGAATTATGATTAAAAACAATTTAACAAGGAGAATGTATGAGAAAATCCATCCGTACCATCTGTACCGTAGCAATTACCGCAATAGCCTTATCAACAATTTTAGGTTGCGGCCAGTCCAAACCCAAGCTCTTCATCTACAACTGGACCTACTATATCCCCGAAGAGGTGATAAAGGATTTCCAGAAGCGCTACGGTGTCAAAGTCGTCTATGACATGTACGCCTCCAACGAGGAGATGTATGCCAAGCTAAAGGTCAGCGGCGGCAAATACGACCTCGTCTTCCCCTCCGGCGACCACGTCTCCATTATGATAAACGAGGGGATGCTGGAGGAGATCGACAAGAGCCGCTTGACGAACTTCGCCAACTTGGACACTGCGGTATTGCCGCTTATAAAGTTCGACCCGGGTCTTAAGTACAGCGTTCCTTACGCGATGGGCACCGCCGGCGTATCTGTCAGCAAAAAGAATTTCCCGGAGTACAAGAAGAGCTGGCATATACTCGAAGACCCGGCGCTTAAAGGCCGTATAACGATGTTGGACGACATGCGCGAGGTGCTCGGCGCCGCGCTCAAAACGCTGGGTTACTCGGTCAACTCCACGGACACGACGGAACTGATGCAGGCAAAGGCGTTGGTTATGGAGTGGAAGAAGAGCGTGGTGAAATTCGACTCCGAGGCCTTCGGCAAGGGCTTCGCGGCGGGCGAGTTCTGGGTGGTGCAAGGCTACGCGGAGAACGTATTTTCGGAGTTGGATGAAAACGCCGCCAAGGACGCGGAGTTCTTTATCCCCGAAGAGGGCGGGCCGATGTACATGGACAACATGGTGATACTGAAAGGTGCGAAGAACATAGACTTGGCCTACCAGTTTATCAACTACATCCACGAGCCGGAGGTCTACGCGAAGATAATGGACTTCTTCATGCTGCCGTCGATAAACGTCCCGGCGAGGGCGCACATGAAGGTAACGCCGCACTATCAGATAGACGACATGCTGAAGAACTCGGAGTTTAAAGAGGATCTCGGCGGATATCTGGAGCTGTACAATAATATATGGCAAGAGATAAGGGTGGGAAAGTGAGAATAATATCCGAACTATTCGCCCCGGTGCCGCTAATCGCCCTAGCCATAACTATCTTTGTCTTTGCCTTGGTTTGGGTGCTCTCCCGCAACGTTCGCATGCCTCCGGAGTTCAAACTGAAGGAGGAGTTCCGCGACGAGGTGCGCTTCATGCTCATTAACGAGGAGTTGAGCAAGATCGCGCAGGAAAAGGCGGACGCGGAGAGAGCGGAAAAAGAGGCCGCTGAGAAAGAGAGGGAGAGAAGGCTTGCGGAGAAAAAAGCGGCGAGAGAGGCGGCGGCGGAGAGAGGCGGCAGCTGATGGGCGGATTTTTCGTCAAATATGTTGAGCGAAAGGAGTTTGTGTGAATAAGAAAATGTGTGTTACGCTGATCTTGCTGTTACTTGTCTCTTTCACCGCGTGTACGCGGAAGCATACGCGTACGGCGTCTTCGCCGTCTCAGGAAAAGGACGCCGCGCAGGAAGCGTGCGAGTATGCCGCCGGCGCGTACAAGCATCTTCAAAAAGGTGAATTTGACATGGTCATTCAGGACGCGTCCGAAGCGATTCGATTGGCCCCGCCGGAGGCTTGCGCCTCGGTTGCGTACTATGTGCGCGCGTACGCGTTCCATAAAAAAGGGAATTATGATCAGGCCATCGGCGACGCCACCGAGGCGATTCGATTGGTTCCCGACGGGAACAAAGTACTGGTTGACGCGTATCGGGTACGCGCCTTATCGTATCTTGTGAAAAAAGATTATGAACGGGCCATTGAGGACGCCACGACCGAGATTCAATTGTATCCGGATGACGAGGCCGCGTGGGGGGCGTACTGTCTGCGTTCAATGGCGTGCGAGGAAAAAGAGGAGTATGACAAGGCGCTTGAGGATATTTCCAAGGCGATTGCGGTGAAACCGGACGACGCGGGGGCGTATAACACGCGCGCGTGGTTGTACGCGCACTTCTTGAAGAAAGACTTTGACCGCGCTGTTGAGGATGCCAACCGAGCCATCGAGCTCAATCCGAACGAGGCCGCCTATTATGACACGCGCGGCTGGGCGTATTTGGGCATTGGCGACTACAACAACGCGACGGAAGACTTTTCCAAGGCGTTGCAACTGGATCCTGATTTGACTGAATCCAAAGAAGGTCTTGAAAAAATTCGGGAAGCTCAAGCCGCGGCGCCTAAGGAAAAAGACAAATAACGGTTTCATTCAAAACATGGAGGGAAATATGCTGAAAATTCTTAACCGCGCAGCCAGGATTAAATCGTACAATGCCGACGACTCGGAGCCCGACCCGGATTCCCAAGCGTCCCAAACGGACGGCTCCGTCGACTCTAAACTCAGTTCCAAAGCGGACACATTGTGTATGCCTAAACGCGAGGGCGGTTATATGTTTAATTTGGTAAAGGACATTTTCTGCAATGGGTTCGGCGTTTTGCTCTGGATTAACCTAGCGTTTTGGGCGTTTATCGGGTTTGTGAGAGGTTACAACGAGGACGACACCGTTGAGACCGGGATAATCTACTTAATTTTATGTGGGATCGCGGGTATGCTGATAAATATCGTTTTCGGCGGGTTTGTCGCGACGGTAATCAGCATTGAGAGGAATACCGCCAAAAGCCGAAAGCCGGAGGAGTAGGCCGCCGTTTAGTTCGCCCGTTGCGAAAAATCGGGGCAAGAGGATACCGAGATAACATGAAGACGCCCCGCGTTAACAAAAACAAACGCGTCATATTAATATCAACGGCGATAGCCGCCGTTGTCTTCGCCGTTGCGGCCCTCTCAAGCGGCTGTTGCTACATTGCCAAACAGGGTGTCGGCCTCATCGCCCGCCAAAGCCGTACCGTATCCATAGATAAGATGCTCAGGGACGGCGGCGCCGAAGACGTCGCTCCGAAGATGCGCGAATTCCTGTTGCGGGTCGGCGACATTCGTTCTTTCGCGATGGATACGCTGGGACTCAAACGCAATAACAATTACAAAAAGTACCTCCGCGTTGACAAAGACTATGCCGTAGACGTCGTGACCGCCTCCAAAGACGACGCTTTTGAGCCCTACAAGTGGTGGTTCCCGGTGGTCGGCAGCGTCAATTACAAGGGCTTCTTTGATAAAATAGACGCCGATAGGGAGGCGCAAAGGATCAAGAAAAGGGGCGGCTACGATGTTTACATGGGGCATGCCGCCGCGTTCAGCACGCTGGGTTTTTTCGGCGACCCTGTCTACTCGTTCATGATAAACTACAGTGTGTACGATCTGGCGTCGCTCATCATTCACGAGCAAACCCACGCTACCGTTTACGTGAAAAACCAAACGCAGTTGAACGAGGAGATAGCCACCTTCGTCGGGGACGTCGGCGGGCTGCTGTACGTGGAGAGGCGTTTCGGTGCGGGGTCGGAGGAGTATCGGGCGGCGGTTCTGTCTAAGGAGGACTACGAGACGTACATCGGCCTGATGCGGTCGCTGCACGGCGAGCTTGCGGCGCTCTACGACGGGGACTCCGGGCGCGGGTACAAGCTGTCGGAGAAGGAACGGATATTCACGGATTTCAGGAGTCGGGTATCGAGTAGCTACGACTCGCTGTTCAAGACGCCGACGTACGCGGCGCTCAAGGTGACAAAGCTGAACAACGCGGTGATCGCCGCCAGAATGACGTATAATATGGATATGGCGCTGTACTACGAGCTCTACGAGAGCGAGGGCGGCGATTTGGCGGCGGTCATTAAGAAACTCGCGACGCTTAAAAGCGTCAAGAAAGGGCACAAGGAGTATATTGGGGGAATGATAAAAAAGTGAATTGCGTAATTGCTCCGCACCCCGAAATACCTCCCCCCACTGAACCGGTATTTAAACTTTTTTTGTCCCACTATTGACACCAGCTGTCCCCATATACTATATTTATTTAGACATGTATGGTGCCGTAGTAGCAGGGGCTATTTTGCGGCTTCGCTTGAAAACATTTTCAGGGGCATTATAGGGAGTTTGCGGAGTTGGGTATATAGTCCCATATTACACAAGAATAATATATATTAAGATATTATAAAAAGGTTGTGAACTGTAGCGTACACTCAATGCCGGAGGATAATTATGGTGAATTTAGCTCAAGATTTAAAACCAATCTCTTATGTTAAGGCACATACCACTGAGATAGTAAAATATGTTGAGGATTCGAGAACTCCGGTTGTAATAACACAGAATGGAGAAGCAAAAGCGGTGATAATTGACATAAAGAGTTACCAAAAAACAATAAACGCAATAACCCTTGCCAAGCTATTGAGTTTTGGAGAAAAGGATATAAAAAATGGGAATTTAGTGACCCATGAAAATGCAAAGAAGATATTTGAAAAGACATTGAACAGGAAGAAGATGTATAGGATTAGGCTGTCAAAATAGGTAGAAACGTCTTCTTGAGGATAGGCTATGGCGTTAATAACCTTGGCTTTGCCGGTAACAATACTGCTGATATTGCCGCTGATTCTGTCAGCGGCGCGGACACGCCTTTGGGACGTGAGCCGGAACGCCGTCGCGCCCGCCGCCTGCACCGCTCACGCCGCCGATCTGCTTGACAAAATGAGAGAATTGGGGCGGCGCCGCCGCCCCCCGCCCCCCCCCCGCGCCGGCGGCGCCCGCGCTCGCGCCCACCCGCCCGCTCACCCAGCGCCCCGCC
>JAITFI010000106.1 GCA_031281485.1 Chitinispirillales bacterium
TGGTACTGCGTGGGCGACTGCGTGGGAGAGTAGGACATCGCCGGGTTTTTTTATTAAGGGGGGTTCTTCGATGTTGGCACATTGGAGAACCCCTCTTTTATTGAATAATCTCAAGGATACGCGCTTTATGCAATACGATAAATGTGACGCCAAGTCGGATAGCCGATCTGCGGCGCATATTAACGATTACCAAAAATCAATATACGAAGACGTTGAAAAAAATATGGCCGATAGGCTTGTCGCGCGGTATTCGGAGGCAATGGAACCGCTGAAGCGCAAAGGCAAAATAAAAATATTGGATATCGGCGGCGCGAGCGGTTTTTTTTCAAAGGCATTGCATAAATACTTCTCAGAAAACGGTTGCGAAATAGTCGTCATCGACAACACGCGGTACGACACATGGGATGAGTTTGGCGGAGAAACAATAAAATTTATTGAGGACTCCGCTGAGAACATCGGCAAAATATTTCCTGAAAATACTTTCGATTTGATATTCGCAAACCGTGTGTTTCATCACTTGGTGACGGCGACGGGATGGAAAGACACCGTTCGCAATATTACGGACATTGTTAAACAGGTGTCAAAAGTGTTGAAGGGCGACGGCGTGTTTTGCGTGACCGAACATTGTTGTGACGGTATATTATTTGACGCTTCGGCGAGCGCGGTTATTTATACGCTGACCTCCTGCAAATTACCGCTTTTGGCAAGAATATTCAGAAGAATTGAGGCGAAATCGGCCGGGGTGGGGGTTTGCTATTTATCAAAGAAGATGTGGATGACGATCATTGATAATTGCGGTTTCATGGTCGACAAAATATACGAGGGGCATAAGATATCGTGGAATTTTATGAAAAGGATAGTATACGGAGCGTTGCTCTTTATAAGGCGGCATCGGATGGATGTGACGATAATTTGTAAAAAGAAGCGGTAAGCGGCGTCGGGTCGCAAAGCGTCAAAGAGAGGAAAAACAATGCCGGGTATATTCGGTTATTTCGACCCAAATGATTTATCAAGTGACCGCGACAATCGTGTGGTTGAAAAAATGCGGGATATGCTGGTTTATAGAAAAGGGTGTAAATCCGAGCCTTTTTTCCATAAAGACGGCGTTCACGCCGGATATTGCGCGCCTGATTATGACGCCGTGGATGAGTGTACGGTCGAGGAATCAGGTATAATATGTTGGTTTGACGGCGAATTCTACAATACGCGTGAACAATGCGGAGGTAAATCATCCGCTAAAACCGGTCAAGCTGTTAAGGAGTTGATAATCCACGCGTATAAGACGGATACATTAAAAGATTTCCTCAGAGGGACGGACGGATACTTTTCGGCGGTAATTTACGATTCCGGGCAGCGCTTGTTAAAGTTGTTAATCGACAGATTCGGCTTCAGGCACCTTTTTTACACAAATTACAAAAAAAAATTTCTTTGGGCCTCCGAGTATAAGGCCTTTCTCGCGGCGCCTGATTTTAAGATTGACGTAAATAGGCAATCTGTGGATGAGTTTATGAAGTTTGGCATCCTATGCGAGGATAGAACATGGCTTAACGGCGTACAATTGCTCGATCCGGCCGCTATATTGACGTATGATATGAAAACCGGTTCCGTTCAAGCGGAGCGGTATTGGTCGCCTGACGAGATATCTCCGTTTACGTTCTCCGGTAATACCGATTTTCGCGAGTATTACGAAGAATGGGGCAGGCTTTTTAAATTATCGGTCGCAAAAATGACAACGGGGGATGAACGTATAGGGCTTACTCTCAGCGGCGGTTTGGATTCCAGGGCGATACTTGCCGCGATGCCGCTTAGCGGAGACAAGATAAACGCGGTGACGCTGGGTGGCGACAAGTGCGATGATGTGAGGTTTGCCGCGATGGCCGCGAAGATAAAGGGCGCGAATCATCAAAATTTCCCGTTGAAAGTTGACGGTTGGTTTGAAAGGGCTTGTTTGGGTGTTTGGGCGACAGACGGCGCTTTAAACGTTTCTTCGCAACTTGGTATTGAACACCTGAGCGCGATTTCAAATATGCTTGGTGTCAGCCTGAACGGTATAGGCGGCGGCAGGATGCAGGGAGGGCGTGTTGTGGGAACATCCGAGCATTATGAGTTTGACAGTATAAAAAACGGAACTCCCGGATTACAAATGATAAGAAGAAGAATGCTTCGTCCCGGATTTAGGCTGGATGAGTCGTTTTTTAAAATCAGAATGCCGTTTTTTGGCAATGAGCTTTATAATTTTGTGACGGCGCTTCGACAGAATATAAAAAAAAGAGGCTCTTTCTACAATGGCGCGTTGTTGCATAACTTTGCCGAATATTACAAAAAAATTCCATGGCAGCAGGCCGGCGTTTCTATTAGTTTACCGCCGTTGCTGTTTCAAGCCGGAACCATATACAAAACGGCGTTAAGCCGATTAAAAAGGAAAATGCGAGGTATGGGTTTGCCGATATATGACTCCAAATTGTACTTCAACCTTTCTGAAATTTTTAGTAGTGATGTAAATCATAAGTTGATGGAAACTATTCTATCTGACAAAAAATCGCTCTACCCGCAATATATATCCGGAGAGCGGTTTGCCGCAAGTCAGGCACGTAAAGGCGTTAATATCGAGAAAACATGCAGAATATTGACTTTTGAAATTTTTATGCGCCAACTTAACGATCCGATGTTTCGACCGAATCAACTCTCTGATTGATGTGATGTCTATATCGGTGTTGATTTTTGCGTTTGAGGTAACTCTCTTCGCTCGCGTCTTTTTTTTACGTTTTCCGACACCTTCGGGATATATTTATCCATTATCTCGTCATACTCGTCGTTTACATCTCCATATTCAAAAGTCAACGGGTCGTATTTACTTTTCCTATCCGCTTTGCCCCTTCTGAATTTCAATAGATTTTCATCATAAGATTTTGTGAAGTAATGGTTGATTCTTATTTTATCATATACCGATTTTACATTCTCATAATGACCATTTCGTATTTTCTTGTCAGGATTTACCTTTTTCGCGAAGCGAAAATAAAAGGGTGTGTGGATATTCATTTTAAAGACGGCTCTTGGGTTGCAGATTGTTTTTATTATGCCCCTGCCCCAAAAGGGACTGTCTATTTTACCGTGCTTCTTGAATCTTTCAATTACGAGTTCGTCCCTCCAATGTTTTTCGCCGGAGCTTCCATACATCAACCAATTTATCTCCACACCGGCGTATTGTTCAAAATCTTTCAAGAAATCGGCTATAGTTTCATCTTTCACCGGAACTATAAACTCGTCGATATCTATAACCGCAAGCCAATATGTTTCCATTTGGGCCTTTTGCAGAACATCGTTATAGGCTACGACTTGTTTTTTACTCCCCGGAAAATACTTATATTCAACAATTCCGCTTCTTATGTACGGCTGTAAAATTTCCGTTAAATTGTCGCTTGACTCGTTATCATAAATATAAAACTTTTGAACCCCAAGCAATAAATGATATTCCAACCATTCCTCAATATACAACGCCTCGTCTTTAACTATTGCCACGGCGGATAGGTAATTCGGAAAATCGCTCGGCTTTTTGGTATTGAATGATTTTCTATAGGACGCGTCCATGATGTAATGTAACAAATTGAAACGTGAGACTTTGAAAATATTACAAATACTCACTATACCCCAAATTCTATACTTGATTGTTTTTAACGGTATTGCATAGTAAATGGAGTATCCGATAAATTTACAGATTCGTATAAGAAACGGTTCTTTTGAATCAATATAGAGGCGTCCTAAAGACGGTTTATTTGGTGCGTCGTCGTTTTTTTTATCGGTTTCCATGTCTACAATACCCGGTTAAATAGTTTGTGAAAGATTGATCGCTATATTTTACATTATGATAAATATAAATTAACGGATCGCGGACAGTCAAATTTATTTTGGTTGAGCGCAAATTTTTTATATGTGATTATATTTGCTATTTATTTTGGCCGAAAGTATATTTTCAATCAATATTAACGTGTAGGCCGACAATGCATATCCTCTACTACATAACGTCTCACGGCTACGGTCACGCTGTCAGAAGCGCCGCGGTTTGCAACGCGCTGTTTGAGGCTGTCGGCGCTTGCGACCGCCCCGCCAACGTCGGCGCGGATATTGATAGAGACGGCCTTCGACTGCGCCTGACGGTCTGCACCGACATCCCGCAAGCGTTCTTCAAAGAGGAACTCCCGTTCCCGCATAATTGGCGCGCCGGCGGGTTCGACGTCGGGTGCCTCCAGAGCGACGGGGTCTCCGTATTAATGAAGGAGACGCTTGCCGCTTACAAGGAAATATCCGTTAATAACAGACTGCGATTAGACGAGGAGGTGCGGTGGTGTAAGTTTAATAATGTTGATTGCGTCATCAGCGACATCACGCCGTTCGCCTTTGATGTGGCGCACAAGGCGGGGATCCCGTCCGTGGCGATCAGCAATTTTACGTGGCACGACATCTACTCGCCATACGTGGAGCGGTTCCCGGAGTACGGGGAGATGCTGGCGGAGATGGCGGATCAGTACCGCAAAGCCTCAATCGCGTTGACGCTCCACCCGTCCTTGCCGATGCCGGTCTTCGAGAGGAAGAAGCCGATACACATCCTCGGCAGACGCGGCGTTGATCGGCGGGAGGAGATTTGCCGGCATTTTGGGATCGACCGGGGCAAGCGGCTTGGGGTTATCTACGTAGGGAACTTCGGGCTTGACCGCGTTGACTGGAGACGGCTTGAGAAGTTTGACGGGTGGGAGTTCGTCGGCGTCTACCCGCTACCCGGCAATCCCAACAACTATCATTTGGTTGCAAAGGAACAGTTCCGGTATCAAGACCTGTCGGCCTCGGCTGACGCCGTAATAGCCAAGATGGGGTACGGGGTCTTCTCCGAATCGATACTTAACGGCATACCGCTGGTCTACCTGCCGAGGGAGGATTTCGCGGAGTTTCCGGTCTTGGACGCGGAGGCTGAGAGGCTTGGGAGCGGGGTCTGCGTTGATACCGAAGAGTTTTGCGGATTAGGCTGGTTAAAGGTATTGAACGGGATTGTCGATAATAATAATATGACGCCGGACAACTGCGGCGGGGCGCTTATGTGCGCGGACGAGATAATAAAAATCGCGGAAAAGCAGGATATTAAGCGAATAATTACCGATTTGTTAATGGCGCTGAGTACTATTTTTGTTTGGTGTTAATACATATTATTATATTAATATAGATGTATCGATACCATAATTTGAAAGAGATAAAATGAGGACACCGACCGCCGTCGTCACGCAAACGATAATCCTGCTTACAGCCGTATTCGCGCTCGCCCAGCCCCAACCCCAGCCCCAACCCCAACAGCAGCAGCAACAGCCGCCTCCCAGACCGCCGAGCAGCACCCCGGACGGCTTCAACGGCGCGTTTTGGGGCAGCCCGGCGGCGCAGGTTCAGCGGGACGTAGGGGCGACCGGATGGCAGCCCGACCGCGTAGCCCAAGACTTTCCCCCGGAGATGGGTGTCACCGCCTTCAGAACCAACTCCACAATAGCCGGGTACAAGGCGGCGGTCACATACTACTTTTGGAAGGACAAGTTCTTTCAGGCGACGGTGCGCTTCGACTTCGACGACCTCGCCTCATTCGACTTCAACTACAACGTCTACCGCAGCGTCAACGAGTACTACTCGGCGATACGGGCGAAGACGCTCAACTTCGTGCTGGACATATACACCCTGCTCGGCAAGAAGTACGGCAAGAAGGAACCGATTTTCAAGGGTCTCGACCCGCGTTACGCCTTCACGCGGCTCGACGCTTACCTGAAGCAGGAGCGTTGGAACCTGCGTTATCACCCCTACGATTACTACCAAAGGATAGTCACGGCGGCATACGCCAGGTGGGACTTCCCTAAGACGCGGATAATATTCTCCATAAACATCTCAGCGCCGGATAAAAGGTTCGAATACGCGCTCTCCGCGACGTCGCTCGACATGGAGAAAGCGGTTCAGGCCGAATTGGACAGCTTGAAGATGCGCGGGCTTTGAAGACGCCGCCCTATGAAATCCTAACCCGTATGTACTCCGCCAGATCCTTCAGGATGGCCCCCTTATCGCCCAAGAACGCGATGTCCGCCCACGCTTTTTCTATCAGTTCATGGGCGTATTTTTTTGACTCGTCCATCCCCACGACCGCCGGATAGGTCGCCTTCCCCTTCTCGGCGTCGCTCCCCGCGTCCTTGCCCAAGGTCTCCGTGGTTCCCTCTTCGTCAAGTATGTCGTCCACCACCTGAAAGGCCAAACCTACGTTGTTTCCGTAGGACGAGAGCCTCTCCAGCGCGTCGGCCGGCGCGTCGGCTAAAAGCGCCCCAACCCTGATTGACGCCCTGATCAGCGCCGCGGTCTTGTTCATGTGTATGTACTCCACGGTCTCCCGCCCCACGTGCAATCCCTCCGACTCTATGTCCACCACCTGACCGCCGAGCATGCCGCTCGTCCCCAGGGCGGAGGCGATCTCCGAGATGATGTCTATCCGCCCGACGGAGGCCAGCGTTTCGAAGGCTAATATGCAGAGCGCGTCGCCGCCCAAGACGGCCAGCGCCTCGCCGAACGCCTTGTGCGCCGTGGGCTTGCCCCGCCGGAAGTCGTCGTCGTCCATGCACGGCAGGTCGTCGTGTATCAGCGAGAAGGTGTGCAGCATCTCGATGGCCGCCGCCGCCTTGAAAACCCTTTCGTCCCCGTCGGCCCCGCCGCAGGCTTCGTAAGCCGCCGCCACGAGGCAGGGGCGCACCCGCTTGCCGCCCGCGAAGCTCGAATAGCGCATAAGCGCGTGTATAGAGGCCGGATAGCGCTCCTCCGGCGGCAGCACGCGCTCCAGCATTGCGTCCGTGGCCTCGCTCACCCTCTTTATGAATGCCATAAGCTTATCCATCGCCGTCCTCCGTCCCATCGGTAAATGAATCAAGGCCCTCGCCCAGAATCGCCGTGACAAGTTTGCCGTCCTCGCCTCGCGTGAGTTCCAAAAGCCGCCCCTTGGCTGATTTGAGATGGGCGTCGCAAAAACGCATCAGCCGCACCCCCTCCTCAAAATGCCCGAGAGCGGAGTCAAGCGTCAGGTCGCTGCCTTCCAACCGCTCTATGATGCCCTCAAGCTCGGAGAGCGCCGACTCGAAAGTCGGGGCCGAACCGTCCGCGCCCTGGGCCGCTTTGCTTTTTGCCGTAGCCATAATGTAAATATATATCTCGGCGGGGGCGCGTGCCGTGAATTTGATGAATTACGAGGCCGCTATTTGCCGCCGCAACGCCTTAGCCTCTTTGCAGGAGGGGTTTAATTTCAGCGCCTTGTCGATGTCGCGCAGCGCGGCGTTGCGGTTTCCGCCGCGGAAATTGGCGACCGCCCGAAGGTGATAATCCATCGATTCCTCCCTATCCCTCAATGTCATGGCTTTGGTCAGGTCGCTGATCGCCTTCCCGTAATTATCGTTCTCGAGATAGGCGACCCCGCGCGCCAAGTAATCGTAGATGTCCGCCTCGGCCCTCATGTCAATCGCTTTGGTCAGATCGCTTATAGCCTCATCGTACTTCCTGCTGTGGAAAAACGCTATCCCGCGCTCGTTGTAGGCGTCGGCGCACTCTTTCGTCATCTCATACCAATTTTCAGGGGCGCTGCAAATTTCAATCGCCTTGGTCAGATCGCTGATAGCCTCCTCGAATTTTTCCAAACCGACATAAGCCTTTCCGCGCCCGTAATAATCGGGGGCGTACTCTTCATCGCGCAGCTCGATGGCTTTTGTTATGTCGCGGACGGCCTCCTTGTAATTTTCGAGCTTGTAATAAACCGCGCCGCGCCCGTAATAATCGTAGGCGTCTTCCGTTCCGCGCAGCTCGATAGCCTTGCTCACGCACAGCAGCGCCGCTATGTATTGCCCGTCCATCACAAGGGCCTGACCTTTATCGTAATACTCGTCCGCTTCGTCGGCGCGGTCGATGGCGTCCATGGCGTCCATTGCGAATCCTTTTTTTTGATGTTTAATGGGCCGTACCTGCCATATATACCAATGTACATAATATAATATATGCGCGGGCGGGGGAGTTGTTCCACAAAATCTTTAAATCTTTTTTAGACGAAAGGGCGCGATAAATCGCGCCCTTTCATAGGATATGCGGGGCTAAACCCCGCATATAAAGTCAAAATCAAAGTCAAAATCGGCGTTTTTAGCCT
>JAITFI010000074.1 GCA_031281485.1 Chitinispirillales bacterium
GAGAAGAAGCGTTCCGCGCTCGCTTTTATCCTATTGATACTTCTTCTGATCATCATTCTCATACTCTTGTTCTACGCGGCAAGCGGCAAGCTGTGGAATAAAAACGGCGCCGGCAAAGGCAGCGGTAGCGGCACGGGCGGCGGTACCGATACGGCGGCGATAACCGCTAAGCGTATTGCCGATTCGCTACGGGCCGATTCACTGCGAAAAGCGGACTCTCTGCGCCGGAGAGCGGATTCTCTGAAAGGAAGAGACGATTCTCTGCGGAGAAGAGCGGATTCTCTGCGCTTGGCCTTAGCCGCCCTCAAACGCACAACCCGCTCAAACGCCGATTCCCTCGACTCCCTCCGCATGGCCGAGGAGGCTCGGCGGATCGCTGATTCTATAGCCGAAGCCGAGGCTCGGCGGATCGCCGATTCCATTGCCGAAGCCGAGGCTCGGCGAATTGCCGATTCCATTGCCGACGCCGAGGCTCGGCGGATCGCCGATTCCATTGCCGACGCCGAGGCCCGGCGAATTGCCGATTCCATTGCCAACGCCGAGGCCATGGCTCGGCGGATAACCGATTCTATCCGATTAGCCGAGGCCGAAGCCGAGGTTCAACGGATAGCGGATTCTATCCAATCAGCCGAGGCGTTGCGGGATTCTTTGCGGATGGTCGACTCTTTGGCCAACATTGACTCCGCCGCCATACACGCGGCGGCGTGCGCACGCGACACCGTCGCCCCCGCGGTCTACGCCGATCCATCCGGCGGTTTGCACAAAAAGGCGGTGTCAGTCAAACTCGTGGCCAACAAAGCCTGCAAGGTGGAGTGGAGCATAGACGGGGTGAAGAATTGGAAGGTCTACAGCGGCAAGCCGATTGACATATCGAAAAATGCCACCCTCTACTATAGGGCCGTTGACAATTGCGGAAGGGTGATGAACATAAAGGGCAAGCGCTACGAGTTCGACATGTCCGCGCCGCGCTGTCCGGCGAACATGGAGCTTGTCAAAAACGGCAATAGGGAGATCTGCGTGGACGTTTACGAGTGGCCGAACAAGAAGGGCGCCGTTCCGCAGGCGTACGTATCGCTGTATCAGGCGATGGATTCCTGTTTCTCTATACGCAAACGCCTTTGCACTTCGGAGGAGTGGACGGCGGCGTGCGGCGGACCGGAGCATTGGGCGTACACGTACGGGGATGTTTACGAGTGGAATACCTGCGCCACGCGAGACACTTTGGCTCACAGGTCCGGCAGCAAACCGGAGTGCCGCGGTTACTTCGGCCTCTTTGACATGTCCGGGAATCTGGCCGAGTGGACCTCCACGCCGGCGCCGCAGGACAGGTCGTTCAATAACGTGATGGGCGGGTTTTGGACCAGCGGCGACCAGAGCCGCTGCTCCGACGCCCGATACAGCTATTTCCCGCAGAACAAGCACAATCCGGTGGGCTTCCGTTGCTGCGTGGACGCGCCTCCTGCGGCCGGGGGCGGACGATAATTGAAACGGTTCATAAAGTGGATAACCGTGGCGTTGGCACTCGCGGCGCCGCTGATCTTCGCCCAAGGGCTGCGCTACGAGCCGCCCGTCATAGACGGGCACGAACCGCCCTTTAAGCAACGCGGCGGCAGCCCGTTTTCGTCGGAAAATCCGGCCATCCTCAAAAACAACGGCACTATGTTTTTCGACACCGTAGCCATAGACTTCGAGAAACGCCAACTCACCTTTATGCGGCAGGACAAGGAGGGAAACGCCGTTCAGAGCTACCACTACGGGGAGCTGGGCGACTACATAAACGACAGCAGGACCCACTCGTTCTACGAAGAGTGGTACAACAAGCTGACGGCGGAGGCCAAACAGGATTTGGGCGAGCCGCCCGCGCCGAAATTGCAGTGGGAACTCGCCGTGCACTACCCGCCTTGGGCGCAGAGGCTTTTGGGCAACGACCCGCCAAGACTCAAAATCGAGGGCAGTTTGAAACTGACGGTAGCCTACGACTACACGAGAATCATCATAGACAAGGACACGACGACCGACTTCATCCCGCTTGACTTCGAGCCGGAGTACGAGTTCGCGATCCGCGGAAGCGTGGGGCGGCTCATCAGCGTAAACATCACACACTCGCGCAAAAACGGGTTCGACCTCTCCGAAGACCCGCTCAAAAATTTCAAGGTGGAGTACAAGGAGTCTTACGAGGGCGAACTTGAGGATGAGATCGTTCAAGAGATCGTGGCCGGATACACGGGGTTCGACATGCCGGGGACGAACCTGTCGGGGTACTCCGAGAAACACGACGGACTCTTCGGCCTGAAGGCGCGGGCAAAGATCGGGCCGCTGATGCTCACCACCGTGCTCAGCCACGCGCAGGGCGAGGCGATGACGCGGGAGCTTGGCGGGAGAAACGACCCGAACTCAATAACGGCGCTCAGAGACAACGAGTTCATAAAAAACCGGTACTTTTTCTTGGACAACGTGTACAAAGATTACAACAACAAGGTGTACAGCATAACAAACCCCGACCGCAACGCGGCGAGGCCTCCCAGAATCACCCAATTCCAAGTCTTCGTGTCCATACAGTGCAACGAGACGTCGAACAGCACGGTGCGCCGCTACAAAGCCGACATGAACGGCAGCGAAGTCTGCTTCAGGATGCTGACCGAGAATCAAGAGTATACCGTTGACCTCGACCGAGGCTTCGTGCGTTTCGAGTACCCCGTGAAGGAGGATGAGATAATCGCCGTCGCGATGACAACCGTCGACGGATCGCTCAACCGCGGCAGAATCGTGCCGATAAACACGCCAAACAACGAAACCATTCAGATAGAGATGCTGAAACCTAACGGTTTGGACGAGTTGACGGACGCGAGCAACCCGCTGTTCGGGCTCATGTGGCGCAACGTCTACTACCTGCCGACGCTCGACGACTCTAAACTCGACCTCTTCTACTTAGATCCGGCAATGGGCGATACCATACGCCACGTGGACGTCGGAGGCCGTTCCGTGCTTATCTCAAACGCGATGGGACTCACCGACGAGCAGGGGCGGGCAAGAATCGAGAACATAGAGATATTCAAGGCCGACAAGCAGGAACTCATCATCCCGCCTTGGAACACGAGCATAAACGGAAATGAACCGTTCGCCAACACCGCGCTCGGCAGTATGAAAAGCGACCTGATCTACCGGTTCGGCCTCAGAAATACCGCGATGCGGGACTACGTGGCCAAATTCGGGATACTGACCAACGGCATTATGAAGCGCACCACATACGACGACCTCGGGTGGAATATACTGCAGGGTACCGTGATTGTCAAGACAAACTCGGGAACGCTGCTCGTGGAGGGCGAGGACTACAACTTAGACTACGAGATGGGTATCTTAGACCTCTTGTCAACGCGGGCCAAGTCGGCGGAGTCAATTCTCATAACGTACCAACGCGAGTCGGACTTCGTTCTTGAGAAAAAGGTTTTCGCCGGACTGCGCGGCGAGATGCGGTTGCCGTTTATCAGCGACAATTCGTTTATGGCGGCGAGCCTCCTCTACCAAAGCGCGGCGACCACCGCCGGAGACCTCCCGCAACTCGGCAACGAGCCTTTCAGCAAGCTGCACCTCAGCTTCAACACAAGTTTAGACTTTCAGCCGGAGTGGATGACGAAGGCGATCAACTTTATACCGCTTGTCAAAACGGAAACCGAGTCGTCGGCTAAATTGGACTTCGAGATAGTGCACAGCCGTATGAATCCGAACACCTCTGTGGATAAGGGCGCCTACATAGACGATTTCGAGAGGACTAAGGACGGGTACACGCTGAGTATGCGCCATCCTGTTTGGCACCCGTCGCACTACCCGTTCAAGTATTCGGGGGGCGCGGAGGGCATAGCCGACAGCATGCTGAACAAACTCAGAATTCCCGTTTGGGACTTTTACTGGTACACGCCCAACGCCTACGACGACGCGAGAAAGATAAACCGTTTTGACGTGTGGAAACGCGACCCTAACAACAGCCGCTACAACTCCTCCGACACGTACATAGACATATTGCGCCTGAACGCGACGCCGGCGTCGCGCGAACATCCGTTTGACGTTCAGGACCGGTTCAGAAACTCATACGCGTCAATCACCTCATCGTTCGGCCGCACCGGGCTGAACATGGAAAACCACCGCTACCTCGAGATCGTGGTCAATCCCAGAGGTTCCGGGCAGCTTCGGAGAAAAGGCAAGCTGATGATCCAAATAGGCACGTTCAGCCACGACCAGGTGCGCGACGGCGGACCGCCGAACGAGACTTTTGACTTGGAGGACCCTACCTACCAAAACAAGCCCGCGCAGCTCTCCTTGTACGACAAGGGGCTCAACGGGCGCGACATGGCCGACAAATTCTATATGATACCGAACGCCGCCTCCGACGCCACGGGTTGGGATACGCTCTCCCGAAGCCGTAATACCGAACTCTTGGTATCCCCGCGAGGCCGCGATAACCCCAGCGGCGACCTCTTCCGCAAATACGACAAGGACAACCTGAACAACTTCAGGTTCGTCAACGGAACGTGGGAGAACAGTTTCTACGACGATGAGAATATAGACGGCGACGGCATCCCGAGGATCAACGTCAAGGAGAAATACTACTCATACGAGATCAACCTCGACGTTGAATCGTCGCCGTACATAGACGGAACCTCCCGCGTCGTGAGCGAGAACGGGTGGAGGTACTACCGCATACCGCTGAAGGAAGTGCTGGACGGAATATCGGTGGTTAAAGACTCCGCGTCCGACGGCGCTCCGGATTGGGCGAAGGCGCGGGGCATAAGGCTCGTGTGGTACGACTTCGACGAGCGCGTGCTGACAAGCGAGAACGAACTCTTGATTGCCGGAATAGAACTGTCGGGGAACTATTGGGAGCCCTCCGCCGGTTCCGAGAGCAAGATAGAGGCCACCAGCATCAGCAACTACGAGGATATGGCCTACTACAACAGCGTTTACGGCACTATCGTCAAACCAAAGTCCGGCGAGATAACGCCGGAGGAGAAATCTCTGCGCCTAAATTTCATCAACATGGGATCCGGCGACACGGCCACCGTGCGCCGGCAGCAGGTAGGAAACGCGCAAAACATTTCCGGTTACGACTCGGTGTCTATAAAGGTTTACAGCATGGCCTCCTACGGCGAAGACTTGAAGTTCGTCTTCCGCTTCGGCAGCGACGACTCGACCTACTACGAGTACTCCGCCCCGCTTAATTGGGGCGTAGGGTGGAGAACCCTTACCTTCAGTTTGCAGGAATTCTCCGATCTGAAGCTTTCCGCCGATTTCGAGAACGCCCCGATAAACGCCGTCTCCGGACGTCTGCGCGTCGTGGCCCCGGCGAACAAGCGCCCGAACTTCACGGCGATAACTTTTATGGCGATAGGCGCGGTCTGCGCGCGGGGCCCTATAAACGCCGAGATCTGGGTGAACGAGCTTATAGCCACCGGCGGGCGGGTGCTCTCCGGCGTAGCCGCCCGCGTCAACATCGCCACGCAGTGGGCGGACTTTCTGACGCTGGGCGCCGGAATCAGTTTCACGGACGGCGATTTCAAAACGATGACCGACGCGACGCTCGGCGGCTCGGATAGGAGCGAGCTAAGCGCCAACATCAACGCGGTGATGAAGCTGGACAAGTTCATGCCGGAGGAGTGGGGCGTATCGATACCCGTGGGCGGGTCGATATCCGGCGCGCTGTCGCGCCCCACGGTAAAGCCGCAGAGCGACATAAGGCTGCTCGGCGACGACGGCAATCCGGACGGATTTTTGGACATGGCGGACGACGCTTTCAAAATGATGCTCGGTAGCGAAACGGGCGGCGATAGGACGAGGGCGCAGCGCTTCGAGACGTTCGCCGCCACGCGCAACGCATACACATCGTTTGAAAAAACGAGCGAATCCGAAAATCCTTTCGTCGGCTTTACGCTCGACAGGATAAAGACGGACGTCAGCTACAACCAGACGTCGAGCTACACAGGAAAGGGGCCGCAGGAAGACCCCGACAGTGCCGACTACATAAAGACAGACACGACCGTCACCTACACGGGCGGATTGCACTACGACCTAAGCCCCCGCGACCCGCCGTCGTGGACGAGCTACGCGCCGTTCGAGACGGTTAAGTGGATGCCGACCATCTACCAAAAGTACACGCTGAACCTGCTGCCCTCCACGATAAATTTCGACGTGGCGGAGATACAGCACCGCACAGAAAAGCGCAACGACCCTAAACTAAACGTGTACGACTTCACCACGCGCACATTCGACATGCGCCACGGCATGAACGTGGAGTACTCCCCCATCGACCCCCTGCTCGCGTTCGGCTACACCCTGCGTTTGGACAGAGACCTCGCGAACCTGCCCACGGACGATTGGAATGTTATGATGGACAGCACCTTCGCAAATATTTTCGGGTTGAACACGGCGGAGGGAGAGAAGTGGGACACCTACGGCATGCTCTACGGGGAACGCGGCCGCACGCAGTCCGCGTCCGCGAAACTCACGCCGCAATTCGTAACGTGGATGACCCACTCGGCGGAGTACACCGCCGACTACACCGGCCTCACAACGCGCCGCGACAACGACAGCACGCGCTACCTTAACGCCGGCGTGTCGACCGCCCTCAAGTTCAGAACGTCGCTGCTCCTAAGCGAACTCTTCAAGCCCTCCAAGGGAAAAACGGCGGCCGCAAAGGACTCGACCGCGAAAGACTCTACGGGCAAAGCGTTGCGGATAGGATATTGGGCGTTTATCAGCAACAACGTAAACAAGTTAAATATGCGCTCGATAAATTTTGAGTACGACGTCGCGACCGATCTCAAAAACGGCTTCATCAGCTCCACGTACCTTGCCGACACGGCGGGCATGAGCAACTACGACTTCATCCGCTATCAGATGGGTCTGCGCCGCGGGCTGCAAGACTACCTCTTCGGCACGCTCGGGGACGAGGCGCTTAACCACATGCAGTACAGGCTTATGACCGGCGTCGAGAACGATTTGTATCGCAACGACCAATCCAAGGGCTCTTGGGCGGCGCGTTTCTCCACGTCGTTCTCCATCCCCGACCCGTTCAAGGTTGACATCACCGGAGTCTCCTTCGGCTGGGGGCGCGAGTTCTGCGGACAGCCCGACACCGCCTACATCGACACGACGGTGGTGCTGCCCGAAGTGCGGGCCGGCGCCAATACGAAAGCGCTTACCAAATTCTCGCTCGTAAAGAGATACTTCTCGGATCTGGGCGCGAGTTCCGCTTTCAGCTTCAAGAACAGCCGCAAGGAGTCTAAAGACCGCACAGACACCACGGCGACCATAGACTTCCAGCCGCTGATAAGCTTTGAAGGCAAGTTCGTCAAGTGGCCGTCGCTCACCGCCAACTACCGCTTCGGCACTACGAACACAACGATCAACGCAGGCGGCAAAGACGCCGAGACGGGAATAGCGGAGTGGATCTCCACGGAGAACACAAACCGCAACAGCCACACGCTCACGCTAGTCTACGCATTCACCGGCGCCGGCAGCCTTAAAGAGATACGCCTGCGCAAGTGGGTAATCCCCGTTCAGGGAAAAACGTCCGTGGGCCTGGGCGTGAACTGGGAGACATCGGAAATACGCACAAACAAAATCGGAAACGACGACGACGTGGTCACTAAAGAGAGTAATTTCAACTACTCCCCTTATATCGACTACGTCTTCACGAAAAATATCAAGGGCCAGGCGAGATACCTTGGTTCACACAAAAATCAGGACGGCAAGCGCACCCTCAACCAGAGGTTCGAGCTTACCGCCGAGGTGACTTTTCAATGATTAAAAAAATCCTATTCAACGCAACCTCCGCCGAGAAGCGCGCCGCGCTGCTCGAAAACGACAAGGTTGTGGAGCTGGTTGTCGAGCGGCCGGATTACTTCCGGCTGGTGGGAAACATCTATCGGGGCAAGGTAGTCTCCATACTCCCCGGATTGCAAGCGGCGTTCGTCGACATCGGGCTCGACAAGGCGGCCTTCCTCCACGCCTCCGACGTAGACCCGTCGCTGCTGCTTGAGGAAGACGAGATGATGGACCGCTTCGCTGGGCGGGGCGCCAAAAACGCAAAGAGCCGCAAAGTCCCCAGAATCCCAATCGAAAAGGTTTTGACGAAGGGACAGGAGATATTGGTTCAAGTGGCCAAAGAGCCCATAAGAACCAAGGGCGCCAAGGTCTCCACGCAGATAAGCCTAGCCGGACGCTTCTTAGTCCTCGTGCCGGACACGGACTTCATCGGCGTGTCGAAAAAAACAAGCGACTCCGCCCGCCGGTCGAAACTCAAGAAACTGATATCGCAGATCAAGCCACCGGGGATCGGGTTCATCGTGCGGACGAACGGGCTCAAAGTCTCCGAGACCGAGTTCGTGAGCGAGATACACATCCTCTTGGACGCGTGGCGGAAAACACAGGAGGAGGCCCTGTCCGGCAGCGGAACGAAACTGGTCCACCGCGAACTCGGGATCACCACTCGCGTTATAAGAGACCTGTTCTCCGAGGACGTGACGGAGGTCTACGCCGACCAGGAAGAGGACTACAAGGAGATCAAAAACTACGTCAAGGCGCTCTCCCCCGAGATGGTGAAGTGCGTGTTCCACTACAAGGACAAGACGCCGCTCTTTGACAAGTTCAATATCGAAAAAGACTTAGACAGACTACTAAAGCGCAAGGTCTGGCTGAAGAGCGGCGGCTACGTGCTGATTGACAGAACGGAAGCGCTCGTGGCGATAGACGTCAACACGGGCAGAAACGTCGGTAAGAACAGGGCGAGTTTGGAAGAGACGATCTTCAGGACGAACTTAGACGCGGCGACGGAGATATGCCGCCAACTGCGCCTGCGCGACATCGGCGGACTCATAGTGATAGACTTCATCGACATGATGGACGCGAACAACCGCCACAAGATCGAAGCCGCCATGAAGAAACTTCTTGACGCCGACCCGTCCGCCACGGACTGCACCCCGCTCTCCAAATTCTGCCTGATGGAGATCACCCGCAAACGCGTACGCCCCGAACTGCAAGAGTTCTTCACAGACTCCTGCATCTCCTGCGGCGGATTAGGCTGGATATTCTCGCCGGAAACGGTAACGGCAAGAATAGGGCGCGATCTGAGACGCGCCCACAACAAACCGAACACGATAACGGTAACGATCCACCCCGCGGTAGCGGCGTACCTGAAGGACGACAGCGGACCAGCCGGAGTTACGATGAAATCAATGCTGGAAAAGGAGCATAAATGCCGCCTGAACATAGTGGAAGACGAGGAGTACGACCAAGACGAGTTCACATTCAAAGAGATCGCAGGCGGAGACGTTAGGGACGAGGGGTGACCTGTTAACGAGAAAGATATCCGTATCAACCGCCCCGCCGTCCCAGTGCCATGGGGTCGGCGGTGGTCAATGGAGCGGCGTTAGACCGCCGCTCATTTGCTTATTATAATTGAAGCAAAGTTGTGAGGGTGGATATTCGATAAGTCCGTCCCGGCGGTCACCTTCTAAGAAACCGTGAATTTTGACTTTTTTTGTCCTACTATTGACACCCGCAATCCCCATATATTATATATATTAATAGGCTTGAGCCGGTCTAAAAATTAACGGTCACGATCTTGTGAGGGGTAGCAGACTCCTCCTTTACAGCCAACTTAATTACGAAAGGAATGTCGAGGGTGTCTACTCGACATAAGAATATGTCAAATCATCATAAGTCTGATAATATGGCGTCATACTTCACTAGTGGCAATGCCAAATTCACTCTATCAGATTATCAGGGTGCAATAGATGATTACAGTAAAGCCATTGAGATTGATCCACAAGATGCAGGAGTATACTTCAATCGCGGCATTGCAAAATCCGAACTATCCGATTATAAAGGTGCGATAGAAGATTACAGCAAAGCCATTGAGATTGATCCACAAGATGCAGAAGCATACGTCAATCGTGGCGCTGCAAAATCCGATCTATCCGATTATAAAGGTGCAATAGAAGATTACAGCAAAGCCATTGAGATTAATCCACAATATGCGAAAGCATACGTCAATCGCGGCAATGCAAAATCCGATCTATCCGATTATAAAGGTGCAATGGAAGATTACAGCAAAGCCATTGAGATTAATCCACAATATGCGAAAGCATACCTCAATCGCGGAATCGCAAAATTCCGAAAATCCGACACCTATGATGCAATAAAAGATTGGTCAGTGGCTATTAAAAATAATCCAAACGATGCATATGCATATTATTGCCGTGGTATTGCGCATATAAAAATAAAAAAACGCAAAGATGCAGCAGAAGATTTTAAAAAAGCAGGAAAACACATATTGAGTTTGCTTATTACTAAAAACGAAGAACCGATAGATTATACGTTTGACTACGATGGTTATTTTGAGAAAGCCACTAAAGATTTTAAAGGTGGTAAGATTGAAGATTACGAAAATATTTATATTACATCGTTAAAAATAAAATCAGAATTACACATTAAAGATAAAGACGAGTTAGAAATGCTTGTGTCGCATTATACTAGAAGAGAGGTTTCAGAGATATTACTTTTTGATGGTTATCCTAAAGAGAACGATACTCGTAATTATTTTCATCTAAATTCACTAAATACAAGCAATGACCCCGAAGAAGGAAAAACATTATTTCGCTATTTGTTTCCAAACGAAAAATATTCTTCAATAGTGGAGGATTTCGGTGCGTTTGCCGGTTGTTTTATTTTAAATAGTGACAGTTTAAATCAATTTAGACTTTACGGCAAAACAGAAAACAACAAAGATGGTACAGGTGTCAGTATTTCCTTAAACGAAAATTTTTTTAGTGAAGACTTGATTGGGAACGTAAGAATGAACTTTGATATAAACAACAGAAAAGAAGATGAGCAGCCAAAACCATTACCCTTGTTTCGTTGTGTTTACATTGATCCTGAAACCTATAATGTTATTTCATTAGGACAAAGAGAAGAATATGTTTTTTACAGAAGAGGTAAATCGGAAGCAGATTATCAGAAATATAAAATCAAAATAGATAAAATATTTAAAAAAATAAGAACCGAATTAAGGGATCTAAAAGACCTGATAGAAGCAAAAAAATTAGACCCTGACGTAGTGTATAAACTACTGCTTGATTTACGCTATTTGGTAAAACATGTAGCTTTTAAGGAAGAACAGGAGTGTAGAATTATCCAAATTAACAAACTCAATGATAAAAATAACATTAAGTTAGATAACAAAGATGGTAGCCTTTATGTTGAATATTTACCAATGAATAAAAATAATGTGTCAGAAATCTGTTTTGGACCCAAAGCGAAAGATATTGACAAATTTAAGCAACACCTTGCTCGTAATGATTATCATATAGTTTGTGACAAAAGTAAAGCGCCTTTTGCTTGAAATAAAGAAACAGTTCCAACATTTGTGCAATGTCGGCGGGTGAGGTAATGCCCTGCGGAGACAGTTTCAAATTTGGTACTTTGACTTGCTTGGATTTCCGGCGACGGAAGCTGCGCTTTTAAGGGCGGGCGCGGAGACTGAGGACGAGCCGGAAGAGGTCGCGGAGACGGCGTAGGGTGATTATTTTAGAATACATTTTTTTTTGCGTCCGACGCCGCCAATAATATATATTTGTCTAAAGACTTTTATAAATATGATGAACTTTCTAACTATATTGACCGAAAAAAGGGGCTTATTGTGGTCAAAAAGGTAACTGATACGGATAAATCGACTGAAAACAAGGAAAAGCAATATATTTATATTGTCCAAGCGTCGTTAGAGCCGTCAAGTTGTAAAATTGGTAAGACCAACGACCTAGAACGGCGGTTAAAAGAATACAACAACATGACGGGCAAATCCAAAAGTAATATTTACACGTATTTATTTACGTGTGAAGTTAAGGATATGGCGCAAGTGGAAAACGCTATTAAAGACAAGTTTTCCATACTCAGAGAAGAAACGAATAAGGAAATATATTTTTATAATAAAGCCTTGTTTGCCGGTTATGTCAAATTCATTAAATCACATGAATTATTTATAAAAGAACTTTTCGTTAAAGAACCGGACGTAAAACAAGTTGTGAAGATTGTGAAGAAAACCACACCGTCGCTTAAAGAACGAGGGCTTACTAGATATGATATTATGCAAAAAGCGCAAAATGTAGATAATGATGAGTTTTATACACGGTACGAGGATATAGAGAAAGAATTATCTATGTATGACAAACGTATTTGGAAAAATAAAGTCGTTTTTTGTAACTGTGATGACGCTGTTGATGATGATGAAAGGCGCACATCGGCGTTTGCTTTATACTTCTTGCAACATTTCGAAGAATTTGAATTAAAGAAGTTAATCTGCACTCATTATAGCGGTCCGGTAGATTTATTCAATCAGGGCGCAAGGGGGTATATATTTACAAAGACAGGTTTCAAGGAATTGAAAACATATCCAAAAGGCTATACCGGAAGTTTTGACGATCCAATTTCGTTAAAAATCCTTAATGAGGAAACTGATATTGTTTGTACAAACCCGCCTTTCTCAAGAGCGATAGACTATTGGAAAATATTAATTGATAGCGGAAAGAAGTTTATAATTATTTCTAACGAGTCAAATGCGGTTACAACGGCATTTATACCTTATTTTAAAAATAATAAGGTATGGACAGGATATAATAGTGTTTATTCGTATTTAAACCCCAAAAAAGAACTTGTAAGAGCGGCTGGAAGATGGTATACTAATATAAAAATTAAAAACAGAGAAACATACAAGAGATTAAAAATAATGCCATTGAGAGAAATACCTGATAAATATAAAAAATATGACGATTCTAAAATTTTATTAGTTGACGGTGGTTATATTCCAAGCGATTATAATAAGATATTTGCAGTGTCATCTAATCCGATATTAAACGGTTTATTGGAGAAGGGATATAAAATAGTTCAGGATAAGAAATATAATCCACATATAAATGGAAAAGAAAAGTTCGCAAGGGTTTTGGTACAGAAAGCATAAATTGCAAAGTCCCTACTACCCTCGCCATTGAGGTGAAGTAACCGTTCCTCTGTATCCCCGACGTCCCAGTGTCGTGTGGGTCGGCGGGTCGGCGGGTCGGTGTTCGGTCAGTCCCCGTCCCTAAAGATTAATTTGACTTCGGTCGTCCCCGCCGTCCCCGTTGCTGTGTGTGGTCGTCGGCGGTGGGTCGGGTCGGTCGGTGTTCGGTCAGTCCCCGCCCCTATCCACAAGAAATTTCATTAAAAATTTGCTTTTGGCGAAGTATGATAGTATATTTATTATAGGGCGCGGTAACCGTTTCGCCGCCGGTTCATCGGCTTTAGCGACGCAAGATTAAGCCCGTAGTAACCATATTTTTTAAAAGGAGTTTCTATGTACACAGTGAAAGGAATTTTTGACGGGCAAAAAGTCATGACCATAGACCCTATTCCTGTACGGAGCAAATGCGATGTAGTAATAACATTTTTGGAGTATTCCGGCGCACCGCAGAAAGAAGTTGCGGCTATAACGCCTGAAAGCTTTTCTGTTTCAGAAAGAATGTCGGCGCTTGAGAGTTTAGTAGGAATTGCGCGCTCTGTCCGCAATAGCAAACAAGTCGGCTAATGGGATAATAGGAACTAGCGCGATTACGGATATTTATTACATAGTCAATAAAGAAATGAAGAGCAAAGAAGAGTCTTTAAACTCAATTTTCAACATTTTAAAAATATTATTGCTTGTGGAGACGATCCCACAAGATATTTTCACTGCCAAGACATTAAGCGTTCCTGATTTTGAAGATTCGGTTATATCTGCGGTGGCGGCTCGAAACAACGCTGACTACATAATCACAAGAAACGTCGGAGATTTTGCAAAGTCCCCAGTTCCTGCGATCTCGCCGCATGATTTTCTGAACCGTAAGCCGAGATGATGGACTAGCCTATCCCCCCGCGTCCCCGCCGTCCCCGTTGTTGTGTGTGGTCGGCGGGTCCGGGTCAGCTGGCTTCCTTGCAAAAAAATCACCCACATTTCAAAGCGATTACGTATATTTATTGATACATTATATATGTACGTGTCGATTCCATTAAGAAAGGACAATCCCCATGGTTGGTAGTCAAAGGGCGTTATGTCGGTCAACGTCAAAAATCGGGTGGGCGGGGGCGGCCGTCCATGTGTTGACGGTCTTGGCGCTTATTTTTACGGCGGCTTTCGCGGTTACGGCTCAGCAGGACACCCGCCCATACGCCAATATCGCCAATCCGCTACCGGATACGCTTGACCAACTTTACCGCGACAGCGCCACCATCAAGATAGGGCGCGTCCGCGTCAATCAGGCGGGGTATCGGCCCGGGGACGATAAGTTTTTCTACTATGTGGGTAGCTCCGCATCATCTTTTTCCGTTATCGACACCGTTACCGGCGCCACCGTGGCCACGGGGACGCTTACCTCCAAGAACGTCACCTCCGCCGGTCAGTTGAAGATAAAGGCCTCCAACAACGCCCAGATCGTCTCCGGCGGCGACACCCGCTACACCATGCAGAGCGCGGCTGTTTCAGGAACGGTCTACGAGGGGAAGATAGACGTCACAAAACCCGGGCGGTACAGGGTCAAGGTGGGGAACGATGTGTCGGCGCCGTTTTGGATTCACGAAGACCTCTACGGTTGGGTGCGCGACGCCGCCATCAAGTTTCCGGCGGTCAACCGGTGCGGCGACTCGGAGTCTTGGTTCCACGGGGCCTGCCACCTGAAGGACGCCACGCAGGGCGGGTGGCACGACTGCGGCGACCACCTGAAGGAGGGCATAACTCAAAGCTTTCTGCACTCCATGCTCGGGCTGGCGTCGGCGGCGCTCAAGGACAGGGATGTCGACCGCTACGGGCGCAATCACAACAACACATTGCAGACCGACGGCGTGCCGGACGTGCTCTACGAGGCGAAACACGGTTCGCAGTACGTCGTCAACGCCTACAACAACGCGAAGGGCGACGTCTCGAAAATGATACTGTCGGTGGGCGGGTTCGGGCCCGACCACCAGTGGTGGGGTCAGCCGGAGATGCAGGATAGGATGTCCTACGAAAGGGGCGGCCCGGTACGCGACGCTAGAAACGAGGTGGGTGCGAACATTCTGGGCAACTTCGCGGCGGGGCTGGCGCTTACCGCCAAAAACTACGCGATATTCGACAAGAAGTTCGCCGATACGTCCATCGCCATCGCCAAGAAAATGTATGAATACGCCAAGACGCATCAGACGGCGACCCAAACGCCGGCGTACAGCGGAAACGC
>JAITFI010000095.1 GCA_031281485.1 Chitinispirillales bacterium
ATAGACTTCGACATGGGGAAAAACATCTACTTACGCTCCGAATTGATATACGGCCTGAGAGCCGCGAACTCGTTTGAATACTTCTGCGCGGATAAAGTGCAATCAGGCACGTGGGCGGAGTTCGGGCAGGGGGTCGCGGTGAAGATCGGGGTGGGCGTTAGGCTTTGAGGCGGATTATAGGATTTTAAAACATTGTCTGAACTAGGATTTGTAGGATTTAAAGGATTATAGGATTTAAAAGAAAAATGCGCCGGGGAATTAGCGTCTTTTGTGCGGTGACTTGGTTTTTAATCCTATAATCTGTTTTCTAATCCTACTAATCCTAGTTCAGACAACGGTAAGGCGGATAGGGCATAGATTCACATTAACGTATTATAACAGGAGGAAACATGAGAAAGACATTTTTACGTGTGATGTATTTTGTCGTACTTACCACGATCATCTGTATCGGATGCGGCGGTGATGATGGACAGACGAGGAGTTTGCTGGCCGGCGATCTCATCAACGCAATCACCGGTGGGAGGGGGACGGATACGCCCGTCGTACTCGGCCCCTACACGCTCACGATCAATCCCTTTCCGACGGAAGGCGGGACGGTGTCGCGAAGTCCGAACGCAAGCAGTTACGCCCACGGAACACAAGTCTCCGTGACGGCTGTGGCTACAGACGGCCATAGGTTCACCGGATGGTCGGGCGATGTGAACGATACGAGCGCCACCGTAACCATAACCATGAGCCGCGATCTGACAATAACTGCCAATTTCATTCCTATTAACGTTCAAACATACACCCTCACTGTCAGATTAGAGCCGAGCGTAGGCGGTAATGTCTCACGCGAACCAAATCTGACCGTCTATCGCGACGGAGAACAGGTTACCGTGACGGCTGACGCTCTGCCCGGATATACGTTTACCGGATGGTCCGGCGACGCGAACGGGGCGAACGCCGCAGTAACCGTAACCATGAATCGCGACCTGACAATAACCGCCAATTTCCAACAACAGACATATTCGCTATCCACCGGCGCGAATCCGGCATCCGGCGGCACGGTATCACGCGACCCGCAAAAATCCGCTTATACATACGGCGAGCGAGTTACCGTAACTGCCACACCGGCAGACGGCTACAGCTTCAGAGGTTGGGAGAACAACGCCGCGCCCGCAGACCGTATCGTAACCGTCACTATGGACAGTAACAAGACGCTGACAGCAATCTTTGAACAGAACACATATCGGCTCACGACAAACGTGTCCCCGAATGGCTACGGCTCTATATTGCGCAACCCGAACAAGGAAACATACACCTACGGAGAACAAGTTACCGTGACGGCGACCCCCGCGACAGCGAGCGGCGACAATTACTACGCGTTTAACGGCTGGACAGGCGCGTTAGAATCTAATAGCAACGTAGTAACAATTACAATGGACAACGACAAGGCGCTGACAGCCAATTTCATAGGGGGAACCGTACCCTATTATACACTCGCAACTACCACGAATCCATCAGACATCGGCGCCGCAATATCACGCAATCCAAACAACGCGTCATACAGAGAAAACCAAACGGTCACAGTGACAGCACCAACGGTAAACGGTTACACGTTTACGGGATGGTCGGGCGATGCGACGGGTACGACGAATCCTTTGACGGTTACAGTGAAGGAAGACATGACGCTGATGGCTAATTACAGACAATTGGATTACACGCTTAATGTTGCGAGATATCCCACCAACGGAGGCTCAGTATCTCCTAACACCAATACCTACACGTACAACCAAACGGCTACCATAACCGCCACATCTGCCAACTGCTACAAGTTTATAGGTTGGTCTGGCGATACATCGGGTATGACAAATCCAATTATGATTAAAATGAACAGCAATAAATCACTGACCGCTAATTTTGAGTTGCGTACGTATACGCTTGAAGTCGGCAAAAATATAAACGGCGGTGAAGTGATCAGTAACCCTAATAAGGACGCCTACACATGCGGTGAACAAGTTACCGTAACGGCTAGGGCGGCGGATGGTTATACGTTTACCGGATGGTCGGGCGCGTTAACGTCTCAAGAAGCTACGGTGACAATTACAATGGACGGCGACAAGCAGCTGAAGGCTAATTTCAAACAAGACCAGTACACGCTCACGACAAGCGTGTCATCATCAGGTAGCGGCACAATATCGCGTACCCCAACGTCTACAGATCAAACAAAGTATACATGGGGAACGACTGTCACCGTAACTGCTACGCCATCAGGCTGTTACACGTTTACCGGATGGTCGGGAACGGGCGCGCCGACGCCGGCGTCTACAAACCCTGTTACAATTACTATGGACGGGAACAAGACGCTGGTCGCCAATTTCCAACAAACATATATGCTCACAACAAACGTGTCGCCAACGGGTGGTGGTACGGTGTCACGTAGCTTGAATCAGACATGCTATAACCCGGGGACGAATGTTACAGTAACAGCGGAACCAGCAAGCGGCTATGTGTTTACGAGATGGTCGGGGGCATCTACATCTACAAATGCAAGCGTGACGGTTGATATGAATAGCAATTTGGAGTTGACGGCTAATTTCCAACAGGTGTACATCCTAAAGACAAACGTGTCTCCGGGAGGCAGCGGTACGGTATCGCGTAGCCCGGATCAAGCATACTATACTCCGGGAACGAGCGTTACGTTAGAGGCAAACCCGATAGACGGTTATGAATTTACTGGGTGGTCGTCTGGAGCGTCGATTTCTCGTACGAGCAAGAGCGTGATGGTTACTATGACTAGTGATTGGGAGTTGACGGCTAATTTTCACCGGATATATACCCTAATAACAAACATGTCGCCGGTGGATGGCGGTACGGTGTCGCGTAGTCCGAATCAGACGAGCTATATGTCTGGATCGAGCGTTACGGTAACAGCAGAACCTGCGAGCGGTTATGTATTTACGAGGTGGTCGGGGGCGTCTACATCTACAAGCACGAGTGTGACAGTTGCTATGAATAGTAATTTGGAGTTGACGGCTAATTTTGAGCATGCTCTCACAATTAACCAGATAGGTCAGGGTATTGTATCTCGTAGTCCTGACCAAACGAGTTATAGCCACGGGACGAGTGTTACCATAACGGCTACGCCTACGAACGGTTACTTTATCGGATGGTCGGGAGCATCAAGCTCTAAAAGTACAAGTATAACGATTACGATGGATGGGAACAAGACATTAACCGCGAGTTTTCGGACATACAAGACAGTAAGAATAGGTAATCAGACGTGGATGGCAGAAAACGCAGACTATCAACCGCCAACAGGTAATTCTTGGTGCTACGATAATCGCGCCGATAACTGTGACAAATATGGTAGATTGTACGATTGGAATACAGCGAGAGCTAGTTGTCCAAGTGGATGGCATTTACCGTCTCGCCCAGAGTGGAATACGTTGGTAACAACGGCGGGCGCAGTGGCAGGTACGACGTTGAAAGCAAGAAGTGGATGGAACCAAAACGGCAATGGAACTGACGATTACGGATTTTCGGCTCTGCCGGGCGGCTACCGGGATCCGAATGGTTCTTTCAACCATGTCGGCCTTTGGGGCAACTGGTGGACAAACACAGATAGCGACGCTAACACCGCTCACATCCGTCTCATATACCGTGATGACGGCGGCGTGAGAGATGGCGACCGTAATAAGGGCTTCGGTTACTCTGTGCGCTGCTTGCAGGACTGAGTGCGCCAGTTCGGCACGTGTAATATAGCACGATGAAACACCGTGTCATGTTTCGTAGAATATGTAGTAATAACATTTAACCATCACAAAAAAAGGAGTGTTTATGTCAAAGGTTTTCTTTACCCGGCATGGCCGGGCGTTCTTGTTGGCGACAACAATTGCGGCGGTTTTCGCGTCAAGCGCGTGGGCGCAGTGGGTTGGTGGGAACGGAAGTGGGAATGCGGCAGTGCCATTTTTGGTGAATGTCGACGCTACTATAAGGGCGGAGAAGACATGGCTAGATGGATGTCCTGCGCTTTCTGCTGAGCCAATCACCGTAACAGCCAATCAAGCAGACACTATGCATTTCAGCATATGGCCTTGTCTCGGCGTACAGTACGGAGCACAAAGACAGACAAGCGTTCCGGCAATCGTCAGCAACCGAAGCGGGAAGGTTACCGTCAACTTACAGGCGCAATCGTACAAGAACGCGGAGATCTCGCTGTATACGGTAAACGGTAAACTGATTTTGCGCAATAAAGTATCCGCTTCTGGCGCGGTCAACAGCATATCGCGTCCGAATGTCGCCACGGGGGTCTATCTATTGTCGGTGAGGGGAATGGACGGCTATGCCGTTGCGTCCCGTCTTACTCACGGCGGCGGTGGGTTGAATATCAATGCAGTCTTCGGCAATGGAAGCGAAAACCTTTCCGTCGTTCCGCAAATGACGAAGAAAGCGGCTGATGATACATCGTGGTGGTGGGTGAGGATAACCGTATCGGCGAGTGTTGCCGGATATAAAGACAGTGTGTATACGCTTTTACTTGTTGATGGGGAGGATAGCGCTCTGCAGAATATAACATTGCGAGAGGAATCTTCCGAAGAGCCTATAGTTATAGGTAACAAGAGATGAATGAAGAATATTTTTAACATCGGGACGGCGTGCTGGCGGTGTTATTGAAACGTTGAAGCGTAAAGAGCATCCGGCACACTGAACATTGGGCAAGACGTCGCGAGGTTAGTTTTGTTCTTCCCGGCAATTGCGCCGGGGGGAACATCATATTTTTTCACGAATTGGTCCCGAACCCCATTTCCGCCAACTTAGATTTTGTGAACTCCAATATTTTGCGGGCATGGTTCAGAGCTTGTTTCATGTCCGATTCCTCCAATGACAATTTGGGCGGATAGCGGGTATCGGATATGTACGCAGTTAATGTATAGCAGTAATCGGCATAATTATCAAAGTCCGACGAATACTGTTTGCAATACTTTATTAGAACGACAAGGTCGTGCGTTTTAACCGGGGTATCGCCATTTGCGGCTATATAGCCTTTTAATATTTTCTCGGCGGCTTGTTGGCAATGGAAACATATTATTTCCACGGGAGCCGGATGAAAAGTGTTCGCGGATTTTAGCGCGTAATCATAATCCATTTGAGCAAGGTAGATCCATTCACCGACTATGGCGTTATTTGTGCTCATACAGCACCATGCCTTCCTTTGCGATTTCGTGTTCAAGCGAACCGGCGTATGCCGCGCGATAAGAAAAATCATCCTGAGTACGGGTAAACAAATCTAACGGAGTTTCTTGAATATCGTATATTTTTCTCCGTAAATCAATGGTAATATCTATAGGGCGTCTATCTCGTACCGGCGTGATGACGCACAAATCAATGTCGCTGTCGGAGGTTTCGTCTCCCCTTGCGTATGAGCCGAACAGGATGATTTTGGTTACGATCCCCGTTTCGGCCAGCGTACTTACGATTTTGTCGAGTTCGGTTTTGACATTTTGGTTCATATTGGTACGTCCTTTGGGTGTAGTATGTAATATAATAAAAAGCCAATGTGTTTTGGTGAAAAATTTAGTATAATATACATAACTCGTTGATATATAATGAGTTATGTGGTATGGTGTATATTGTGTATGCCTCCCGTCGTGTCTTCCCGTGGGTCTTGCGGGCTGGTTTCATCCCCAATTATCAATTCCTCCTTATCCGGTCATTCCCGCCCCCGAAAGGCGCCCCCCTCGTCCCGCCCCGTCATCCGCCCTCGTCTCGCGGTCGGCTGGTTTTGTCGGTTGTTGGCTAGTTGTATCTAGCGGCGTTGTCTCCAACTCATCCGACAGCTATTGGGTCGTGTGGGTTGTTGGGTAACCAATGGTCGGTTGGTAAGTCGTCTCTAATGTTTAAGTAAAAAGGCAAAAGTGCAGACAATGCCTGCACTTTTAAACACCCAAAAGATCGCCCCCACCCTAGTCTATCGGCACCAAGTCGATGGATGTCTAAAAGTGGCTAATATGTTGATTTATATGTAGGATAGTGGTATTTGTTGTTAATATTCCCGCCATCAGCAAACATCTGAAGAATATTTTTAATGATGAGGAATTAGTGCCAGATTCAACTGTTTCCAAAATGGAAACAGTTCAAATGGAGGGTGGGCGCGAAGTAGCCCGTACACAAGATTTTTACAGTCTAGACGCCATAATCGCTGTCGGTTATCGCGTAAACTCGAAAAAAGCGACACGTTTCCGTCAGTGGGCGACAAATGCGTTGAAAGAGTACATAAAAAAGGGGTATTTGCTCAATGAGGAATTCCTAAAAAACGGTAAACCGTTTGGTAGGGACTATTTTGACGAGCTTTTGGAAAAAATCCGCGAGATTCGTGCCAGTGAGCGGCGAGCGTACCAGAAAATTGCTGACGTGTTTGAACAGTGTAGTTATGATTACGATAAAACAAGTGATCTTACAAAAGAGTTTTATACTTTTGTACAGAACAAACTCCACTTTGCGGTGACGGGGAAAACAGTTGCGGAATTGATTTTTGAGCGTGTCGCTCCCGACCATCCGACAATGGGGCTTACGACATGGAAAAACGCGCCGGACGGGAAGATTCTGAAAAAAGATATTTATATCGCTAAGAATTATCTGAACGAGGATGAACTCTCCCGTATGAATCGGCTGGTGACCATGTTCATCGACTATGCAGAATTGATGGCCGAAGACGGCGTTGCTATGAGCATGCAAGATTGGTTGAATGAAACCGATAACTTCTTGAAAAACAACCGTCGCCGTGTCCTGCCGGACAAAGGACGTATATCCAATGAAGACGCACTGAAAAAGGCGGATGACGTATACAAACAATTCCGCGTAAGACAAGATAATGACTATATCTCGTCGTTTGATAGGGACATGGTGGAATATTTGAAAGGTCGTGGGGAACAAAGCGATTAGACGTACAAACGAGACAGTCGGGTATGTCCCAAATTTTGTGTAAACCATCGCGCATAGATTATATTAAATAGTCCCCCGCCGTGTCTTCCCGCGGTCTTGCGGGCTGGTTTCACATCGTCCCGAACCCCATTTCCGCCAACTTGGATTTTGTGAATTCCAGTATATCGCCGGCACATTTCAAAGCATCATTCATATCCTCAACGGTTATATCTTTGTCGGATGGGTAACGAGATTTTGTTATATGCTCATTTAGCGTTGAACAAGCGACACCTAGAACATCAAAATCATTGGAGTACTGCCTACACGATATTAGTAGCACATCAAGTCTATGTTCCTTGTTTCGTGCGCCGTCTTTAGCTATTGTGTACGCTTTAAGAATTTTTTCAGCCGATTGCTGGCAATCATAACACACTTGCCGAGGAGAATACGGATTGCCTACCGCTTTTGCTCTTGCGATGGCGCTATTGTAATCTTCCTGAGCAAATTGTATCCATTTCTTTACCTCAAAAATATCTTCATCCATACAATACCACCCCATGATCTACGATGTGGCGTTGAAATGAGCGCGGTTGTGCCGTACGGGCTAAAAAATCGTCCTGATTATAGGTAAATAAATCTAACGCCGAATTTTGCACTTTAAGTAATTTTACCCGAAATTCTATAGATGTTTCGGTAAGGCGTCTCCCTTCGTCTTTTACCGGCGTGAGGACGCACAAATCGATATCGCTTTTGGGGGTTTCTTCGCCCTTAGCGTATGAGCCGAACAGGATGATTTTGGTTACGATCCCCGTTTCGGCCAGAGTGCTTACGATCTTGTCGAGTTCGGCTTTGACTGTTTGGTTCATATTGGCGCGTCCTTTTGGTATGATATATAATATAATAAAAAAACAATGTGTTTTGGTGAAAAAAAGCTATAATTCCCGTTAATTCACCTCCATGTCCTTGATTCTGTAATATTGTTTCAGTACCTTTTCGTAATACCGCATAGGCAGCGGTTCTTTGTTGACCAGCGCCAGTCTTACTTTGTTGGGGCCGAGGTTGTACGCCAGTATTCCGTGTTTGAAGCTTTTGAATTGCGTGATGAGCGTCATTAGATAGGCTGTTCCCAGCACCATGTTGATCTCCGGGTCAAGAAGGTCTTGCCGCGTGATTTGTCCCATGCCCAGGGTGTTGGCTATATAGGAGGCCGTCGCGTACTTGATCTGCATGATTCCCAGGGCGCCGCTCAGGGCTCCTCCGCGGTAGCGGCCCAGAGCTTGCGGGTTGAATTTGCTCTCCACGGCTATTACCGCCAAGAGCAGTTCGGGGCTGTAGCCGAACTGGGTGCTGTTTTGGTGGATGAGTTCAGCGAGGCGGTATTTCGCCTCAGGCGTTATCTTCTGCCCGGCGACCTCGCCGAGCAGCCGCACCAACCGCTCTTTTTCCCGCATTACCGCAAGTACGTGCACGGTGTTGACTCGTTCAGCCTTCATCGCGGCGATGTCGTAGTTCTGTCTTTGGATGGTGAACTCGTTTCTAAGGATTACCAAAGACACGGTGAGCAGCGGAACCAACAGCGTGACGATGAGCGCCATGCTTGCCAGCTCGGATATCCAGATGCTCTTGCCGGTAAAGACAATATTGCGTTGTCGACGCGGTCGGTCCGCGAGTTGTTGTTGTTCATTTTCTTCCATACCAGATTGATCCTTAAAATATCATTTATTTTTTTTAATCCTATAATCCTTTTAATCCTACTAATCCTAATCATTTTTTATCGGGAAATTCCTTTATGATCCCCAACTGTTCCAACGGTTTAAGCCTGTCTTGCATCTTCTCCAAATCTATTTCAGCCGTCGCCTTCCATTGCCCAAGTTCCAAAAGTTCCGTGTGTTGTTGTTGTATTCGCTGGTTTTGCATGTTGATTATGTAAAGCAGCGTCAGGAACCAGCCGCAGAGTATGATCAGGCCGAACAGCGCGACCGGGTGCGAGATTCTGAAGCCGGTTTTGCGTGTCAGCGCTTTGCCGCTGCGTTTGAGAAAATCCAAGATCGTGCTGCCTTTGGAGAGCGAGTCGGCGTCGGGGAAGATAGAGAAAAGGTTGAAGTAGGGCAGGAACGCTTTGCATACGACGTCGTTTTTGAAGATGAATTTTAAGTCGCCGTCCTTGCCTTTGAGCGTGCTTTGCAGGGCTAAGAATATCGGCGCCACGGAGTCGCCGATTACGGTTATGCCCTCCATGTCTACGATGAACGAGCGGCAGCCGTCGTTTACCAGCGGCATGAACTTGTCGCGCAGGGCAGGGGCTTGCTCGTCGTGGAACTCGCCTGAGAGGGTTAGCCAGACAGAGCCGTTGCGGGTCTCCAGCTGGATGTCCAAGGATTCGGAGCGGATCATATATCGTTTCCTTTATTATATTTGACATTCTTATGATTCTAATTTTTTAATCCTATAATCCTTATAATCCTATAAATCCTAATTCAGACAATGGGTTATCACATCGCATCTTCAATCCCGCCTCTCATTCTTATCTTTTTAAAGCATATTCTGCCTGTGAACGATTGTGTTGAGTTGGGCTCTATTTCCGTTTGGCTCGTTATCATAAGCGTTGTGCCGTATGCGCCTTTTGATAGTGTTGATTTGGTTTTTTCCGCCGCGTCTTGGGTGAATAGCCAGATGTTTACTTTTTTTTGTGTGACGAACTCTAATCTGACACCGGCGTCCTCGTCGTTGATTTCCCATTCTGTTATGTCGTCTACGGTTATGGGGGCGTCTATATTTATGTCTAGTTTTTGTTTGTCGGCTTTCAGTTCGGCTTGTTGTTTGGGGACTCCGGGCAGGGAGAGCGGGAACTCTATGGCGAAGGTGAAGGAGTAGGGGATAGGGGTTTGGTTGCCTAATTTATAGCTGTATGAGAGGACGGCGCCGTCTTTCTCAAGGCTGAAGACTTTGTCTATCGTCAGTGGGTTTTGGCGGCCCTCTTGGGTGAAGCCGCCGGCGGCGTTCAGCAGGATTCGCACACCGCCGGGGGAGCCTTTGAATGTGTACTCCATGGGCAGGCATGAGAAGTTTCCGCAGTCTGTTACCGCGCCGGTTTTATAATCTTCGTATGTTGGAAGGCCTGGGAAGATTTTGTCGCTGAACGCCAGCTTGCTTTCGCGCGGGTCGATTACCTCGGGGCTTTGGCGTATGGCGGGGTTGTACGCGGCGCAGGCGTTGAACGATCTTTCAAGGTAGTCCAGTTCGTAGACTTGGCCGCCGTTCTTGTGGTCTATGTAGAGTTTCAGCGCTTTGTTCGCCATAAGCACGCTCTTGTTGCCGTTGCGCAGAAACTCCGACAATCGGATCACGCCGCCGCTTATCCCGCGGCGCTCGTAGAGCTCGTTCTCTATATCTATAAGTCTGCCGTATGTCCAGAGTCTGTCGGGCATGGAGACGAAGCCGGTTCCGGTGTGCGGAAGGAAGCGGTTTATGTCTTGAGCGAAAAATAGGGCCCGTTTGAGCCGCGCCGCAACGCGCGTGTCTTTGAGCGCGGCCACGCTGTCGCCGACGTCCATCAGTTTGCGTTGCATGACGCTTATCTGGTCGTAGCAGTGCAGGTAGTTCATGAAGTAGGGCGTCACGGGGCCGTCGCCCGGCGGCACGAGGCCTGAGGGGAAGTAGTGCAGCCCGAGAGGGGGCGCGTCGCCCACCACGTCGCGGAAGCGCCTGGGTTGGAGTTCGAGGATGCGTTTGTCGATCTCCGCCGCGGTGCGTTCCAGCCAAGCGCGCTGCGGGTCGCCGGCCGTTTGGCCGTCGCCGCCCTCTTCGCGCCGGCCTTTGCGCCGCTTGCCGCCCTTGCCACCCGTCGAAGCCTCCTCGCCCGTAATATCAGACTCCGAAAGTTCCAGCGAATACATATATTTAAGTACCAGCATGCGCGGCGCGCCGTCCGGCCCGTCGTCGGGGAGTTCTCCCTTGACCCACTCCGCCAAGTCTTGGGGCGCGTTGCCGAGGTGGTATGAGCGCACCGGGAAGACCGCCATGGAGTTGCCGGTGGACTCGGTGATCCAGTATCCGGCTCCGCGCTTGTCGGAGTCTTCCGCCAAGAGTTTGTTTGAGACCACCGCGTATTTCAGCCCGGCCCCGTATAGCATGTCGATATAGGACGGCTCCCAGTTGGAAAAGGGCGGCACGAAGCCGCCGGGCGCCTCGGATGTCAGTTCCGAAAAGACCCGCTGCCCGAGCGCTATGTTCTCGCTCGTCAGCCAAAGCGGCGAAAAACTCAGGAAAGGTTCCGTGTACCCCATGCAGAGGCACTCGACGGCGCCGCGCCTGACCGCGTCCGCGAGCGGGCCGAGGAGGCGTTTGTCCGCGCATTCGAGCATATACCCGGGCAGCGCCGCGTTGAACCGCAGCCGGGGGTACGCCGCGCACACGGCGAGCAACGCCGCCACGAACCGGTTGACGGAGGCCGCAAGCTCCTTTTGGGGCATCAAGCGGTTCTTGTAGGGTTGCAAAAGCAATATAATTTGGTCTCTTCTCATCATATTATAGAAATTAATTCAACATCACAGGTAAAATCAACATTAACATCAAAATATCCCTTGACATACAACATACGCTTATTTATTTTTCTATAGTCGATTATTGAAATTACGTATAAACCGGCTGATATTGATAAAGATTATTATAAAATAAACCTTTAAACACAATTTTGGAGGGCTTCACGATGGCCAAGAAGTATGTGTACTCGTTCGGTCCCGGCAAAGCCGACGGAACCGCTGAGATGAAGAATCTGTTGGGTGGCAAGGGCGCGAACCTTGCCGAGATGTGTAATCTGAAGCTGCCTGTCCCGGCGGGTTTCACAATCACGACGGAGTGTTGCACCGACTACTTCGCCAACAAGATGAGGTTCCCGGCGGAGCTCATGGGCCAGGTCGACAAGGCGCTCAAGGCTGTCGAAAAAACCATGGAGATGAAGTTCGGGGATCCGAAGAACCCCCTCCTCGTCTCGTGCCGTTCCGGCGCCCGTATGTCCATGCCGGGCATGATGGAGACCGTCCTGAACGTCGGCCTCTGCACAAAAACCATCCCCGGGCTCGTTGAAAAGACCAGAAACGAGCGCTTCGTTTGGGACTCCTACCGCCGCCTTATTATGATGTACTCCGACGTGGTGATGGAGAAGGCCGAGGGCATAGAGCCCAAGGACGACAACGGCATCCGCAAGCAGCTCGAGGGCATCATGGACGAGTTGAAGGAGCGCAAAGGCTACAAGACCGACACGGACATGGGCGTAAACGACCTCAAGGATCTCTGCGAAAAGTTTAAGGTCCGCGTCAAAGAGGTGCTCAAATCCTCCTTCCCCGACGATCCCATGGAGCAGCTCAAGGGCGGCATCGGCGCCGTGTTCAAGAGCTGGAACGGCAAGCGCGCCATAGCATACCGCAACATTGAGGGCATCCCCCATGAGTGGGGCACCGCCACCAACGTCCAGGCCATGGTCTTCGGCAACATGGGCGACTCCTCCGCCACCGGCGTGGCCTTCACGCGCAACCCGGCCAACGGCGAGAAGAAGTTCTTCGGCGAATACCTTGTCAACGCTCAGGGCGAAGACGTCGTCGCCGGTATCCGTACGCCCGCTCCCATCAACGAGTCCACAAAGAGCGAGCACACCGCCCACCTCAAGTCGCTTGAGAAGGAGATGCCCGAGGCCTACAAGAAGCTCGATGAAATCCAGAAGAAGCTCGAGAAGCATTATAGGAATATGCAGGACTTGGAGTTCACCATCCAAGAGGGAAAACTCTGGATGTTGCAGACCCGCGACGGCAAGCGCACGGGTCTGGCCGCTCTCAACATGGCCATGGACATGCTTGAGGAGAAGCTGATCGACGTGGAGACGGCGCTGTTGCGCGTAAAGCCCGCGCAGCTCGACGAGCTTCTCCACCCGGTTATCGACCCCGTGGCCGAGAAGAAGGCCGCGGTGCTCGGCAAGGGTTTGCCGGCTGGTCCGGGCGGCGCGTCGGGCGCGATAGTCTTCTCCGCTCAGGATGCCGTGGAATGGGTCAAGAGCAAGGCGAAGAACGTTATTTTGGTTCGTGAGGAGACCAACCCCGAAGACATCGAGGGTATGCGCGCCGCTCAGGGCATCCTGACCGCCCGCGGCGGTATGACCAGCCACGCCGCTCTCGTCGCCCGCGGCTGGGGCAAGTGCTGTATCGTCGGCGCCGCCGATTTCCACATCGACGCCAAATCCAAGACCATCACGATCAAGGGCAAGACGCTCAAAGAGGGCGACATCGTCACCCTCAACGGCACCAAGGGCAGCGTCTACGAGGGCGCGCTCCCAATGATCGACGCGACCGAGAACCCGCGCTTCCAAAGCTTCCTGAAGCTCGCCGAAAAGTACAAGTCTATGAAAGTGCGCGCCAACGCCGACACGCCTTCCGACGCTAAGGTCGCCCGCAGCTTCGGCGCCGAGGGTATCGGCCTCTTCCGCACCGAGCACATGTTCTACGGCGAGGGCAGCGACGAGCCGTTAAGCTATCTGCGCCAGATGATCCTCTCCAAGTCCGTACAGGAGCGCCGCGCCGCTTTGGATAAACTCTTCCCCTTCGTGAAGCGCGACATCAAGGCGACGATGCATGCTATGGCCGGTTTCCCGGTTACCATCCGCCTCTTAGACCCGCCGTTGCACGAGTTCGTGCCGGAGAGCCAGGAGAAGGTGAGCGACCTGGCCAAGAAGCTGGGCATAGACTACGGCGACGTCAGGAAGCGCGGCGAGAGTTTGAAGGAGGTCAACCCGATGCTCGGCCACCGCGGCGTCCGCCTCGGCATCACCTACCCGGAACTCACCGAAATGCAGGTACGCGCCATCCTCGAAGCCGCCGCCGAGTTGAGCAAAGAGGGCACGAAGGTCACGCCGGAGATCATGATCCCGGTAACCTGCACCCCGAAAGAGCTCGCCCACCAGAAGGTCATCGTTGACAAGGTTGCCGACGAGGTCAAGAAGAAGTACGAGCTGAAAAACTTCGACTACCTCTACGGCACGATGATAGAGATCCCCCGCGCGGCGCTTCTGGCGAACGAGATGGCCACCGTGGCGGAGTTCTTCTCCTTCGGCACCAACGACCTTACGCAGATGGGTTTCGGCTTCAGCCGCGACGACATCGGCGCCTTCATGGGCGATTACTTAGACAAGAAGCTCTTGCCCGAAGACCCGTTCCTGAGCATCGACCAGTCCGGTATCGGCCAGTTGGTGCGCTACGGCGTTGAGCGCGGCCGCGACGTCAGGGAAAAGCTGAAGGTCGGCGTCTGCGGCGAGCACGGCGGCGACCCCGCTTCCGTGGAGTTCTTCTACGGTCTGGGCTTGAACTACGTGAGCTGCTCTCCCTTCCGTGTTCCCATCGCCCGCTTGGCCTCCGCTCACGCGGAGATAAAGGCGAAGAGGGCCGCGAAGTCTCCCGCCAAAAAGTCGGCCTCCGCCAAGAAGTCCGGCGGCAAGAAAGCGGATAAGAAGGCCGAGAAGAAAGCGGCTAAACCGGCGGCCAAGAAGGCCCCGGCCAAAAAAGCCGCTAAGAAGGGCGCGAAGAAGAGGTAAGCGCCGGTAGCCGTTAGGTAAAAACGGGGGTGCGGCATCAAACCGCACCCCTTTTTGTTTACGTTGATTATAGGAATATAAGAAATGCCGACATTATTTTCTTTTGACGATAATAACTTGCTCCTCTGTGCCGAAGACAATGCTGTTTACGCGCAACCGTTGAGTGATTATCCGAGGTTAAGCAGGGCGACGAGCGAACAACGGGAAAAATGGAAGCTGTCTAACATCGGTATCCATTGGGAAGAGATTGATGAGGATGTGAGTTTCGAGAGTTTTTTTTACGAAAAAGACGATCCCTTGGTTGTTAAGGCGGTTCTGTAATGATCCCGTTCGACCTACACGTCCACACCATATTCAGCCAGTGCGGTATACATACCGCATTGGAGATACTAGCCCGCGCCAATGAGCTCGGCATGAAGGGTATCGCGATAACCGACCACGGCCCCGCGCTACCGGATGAACGCATAAACAGCCCGTTCTTCGAACGCTTTAAATCGCCGTACCCCGATCTGATATTCCTGAAAGGGATGGAGTGCAACTTGGCGGACGATAGCGGCAAGATCGATATCCCGGTAAGGTTCCAAAAGTGTATGGACGTGGTGCTTTTGGGCATCCACCCAAATACCCCGATGGGCAAAAGCGCGTCCGCCTACACCGATATGCTGATCGCCGCGATAGACAAGAATCCGTGCATAGACATAATAACCCACCCGAACGACCCGAACTATCCGGTCGATTACAAACGCTTGGCCCGGGCCGCCAAAGCCGCCGGGGTCGCCTTAGAGCTCAACAATTCAAAAATCCTGTACGCCAGAGCGGAGGCGCAAAGCGCGGTTGACTTAGTGAAGGTATGCCGCGACGAAGGCTGTAAAATGGCGGTGAACAGCGATACCCACGCCATACATGAGTTGGGGTTGGACGATTCGGTCAGGCCGATATTAGAATCGGTTGGATTTCCGGAGGAAATGATCGTTAATAGGGATGAAGCGTCTACTATGGAATTTATCAATTCGAGGCGGGGGAATAAGGCGTAGGGGCGAACTGTGTTCGCCCCTACAATGTAACCTAATAATTCAGTCCCTACTTGATCGCTATTCGCACCATCTTCCTGACACCGTCCAAATTGACCCGCGCCAAATACATCCCTTTCGGCAAATCGCCTAGTTTGACTGAATGATTCCCCGATGCGAGGGTTTGCTTCCTTATGACGTTTCCGTTCAGGGAGACGATAACTACCTCGGCCTCGTTCTTCGCGTTTACGGTCAGCCCGTTCGTGATCACCGTCACTCCGGTTTGATGTTTTTGTTGCGCTACCGACGGCGCCGTCGGCGTCGGGCTCGGGTCGTCCGGAATGTCCTGCGACGTGTCGAAGCTCGCCAATTCTTGATCGAAGAATGTAATCCTGTTGCCCCACCACGTCTTCAACTTGCTGATCTCGTTATTGTACGCCTGCAAATTTCCGAGCACAATCGGCGCCATACCGGAAAAGCCCCCCGCACCTCTTTTGCAGGTGTTGGTATTATTGTCATTGCAAGTTTTGTTGCTGCCGAGTTGAAGCTCGAAATTCTTCACTACGGAACCCTGCACGACGGCGGCTATGGAATCGATCATTCTCGGCATTGCCTGAAAATCCGGTTTATACCTGATCCAATTCTTTTTTATTTTAGCCTTGAATACGGGATCGTCAAAGAATTTCTTGTAAAACGCGTGCCTCGGCATTAAAGGGGTTCTGTATGTCGTATAGTGTTGCGGGAAGGAGTTATACTCAACCCCGCCCGTCAAATCCAAGTCCCAGATAGGCCCCGCCGTAATTTTTTTGCCGACGTCTTTGTGAAAAAAGTTTGAGGCCGGGAAGCCGCTGTTGTTTGACTTGTTGTTGAAATCAAAATTGTCCAAGAACTGCTCAAGCAGCAGGTATTTCGCGACGCTGTTCAAGTCCACTAGATCCCGGTAACCGTTATTCGGGAAACCGGATTTATTGAACATAGTGCTCATGAGGTTATTTACGTCGTTTTTCACAAACTTATAGGGGTCTTGACCGTTTGGGCCTTTCGGCAGATCTTCCGGCGATTTTATGAATGTGTGCAACTTGGAACCGGACGGCGAGGTAGGGTAGTCGGTGGCGAAATCAACCTCGTCCGCAGTGCTCGGGCAGTGGTAATCGAACTCCGCAAGCCATCCTTTTGCAGTGTCTATATTCAGTCTTCCCTTGTTTACGTGGACTATGTCCGTTATCTGATAAATCCCCTTGTATTGATTGTTCAGATGGAAGTCCACCAGAAACGAGTTGGGGGTACCCGGAATCCCGATTCGTCTGCCCATTTCGAACCCGACGGCGTTGAGGCAGAAGGTCTGGTCGTACCAATTGGCCAAAAGCGCCCAGCTTTTGTGTTTGTGCCTCGACCCGAACACCGACTTGGCTTCGTTGAATTTTATTCTGTAAGGCTTCTTGTCCCCCGCCCAAGTGGAATTGCCGCGCCCGCGGATCGAGTCCTTGTAGCCCGCCGTCGCGATAATGTCGTTATCCGGATTGGCCGGGTCGGTCAGCGTGAGCGTCATGGGGACGTACTTGTGGACGAAAATAAGGTGGTTCTGGCAGTTGACGGCATTTTGCTGAGACTGCGAATACATGTTTGCCGCCGGAGAGTTTATGGCGGCGTTGTCCTTCGTGCTGACCTTGAGTTCCGGCAAGGCGGCGAAAGAGTACGCGGCGAAAATCAGGAGGACCGCGAAGACTGTAATCATTTTTGATTGGTTGCGATTCATTTGGACAATTCCTAATAATGTATGTTATTAATGATGTCCGAACTAGTATTTGCAGGATTAGAAGAAAGATTATGGGATTAAAAGAATTGTGTTGATTTTAATCCTAATAATCCTTTAAATCCTACTAATCCCAGTTCAGACAGTGTTTTATCTTACCTAACCGCCACTTTTACCGTCTGTTTAACCCCGTTCGCGTTTACTTTCGCCAAATATATGCCGCGCGGCAGATCGTTCAGGCTGACCGTGTGATTTCCGGCGGCGAGCGTTTGCTTGCGGATCACGTTTCCGGTCAGGGAGAATACTTTAATTGATACGTTGCTCGATGCTTTGATACGCAGGCCGTTTTTGACTACGGACAGGCCGTTTCTGGTCAAAAGGGGGCGCTCGACCGTTGACGTGGGGGATTGGGTTATGTCTTTTGAGACGTCGATGTTCAGTCTGCCGAGCTCTTGGCTGTAGTAATTTATACGGTTGTTCCACCAAGTCTTCAACTTCCCTATCTCGTCTTTGTACGCTTGTTTGGTTGCGGGAGCGTCCGGCGTCATGCCGCCGCCACCGCCGCCGCACATGTACGGATTGGTGCAAGGCGTACCGTTTCCCCCGCCGTTTTGGAGCGCGAAGTTCCTCTCGACCGAACCCTCCACGATAGTTGCTATGGAGTCCATAACCCCGGTCATAGCCCTGAAAATATTCACATTGTTATCCCACGCCTTCTTCCACTTGGCTAAAAATACAGGGTCGTCAAAGAATTTCAGATAAAACGGATGCTTGGGTTTTATGGAATAATCATAGTACTGATAGTGTTTTGGAAAATTCCTCTGATTGTCCACGCCGGCGGCTAAATCCAAATCCCAAAGCGGCCCGGCAAAGATCCGCCCATTCTTGTCTTTGTGCATAAAGTTGGACGCCGGCGCCGCTACCGTGCTGCCCTGCACTATAGAAGTGCCTGACGCCATCGCCTTGTTGTTGAAATCAAAGTTGTCCATGAACATCTGAATCATTACATACTTGGCCATGCTCTCTAAATCTATTAAATCGCGGTACCCGTTTTCCGGAAAGGACTTGCCGTTCGTCTGCTGATTCGCGAACATAGCCCTTGTAAGCTGGTTTACCTGATTTTTCACGAACTGATAATCGGAGGCGTTAGGTAAATCCTCCGGAGATTTTATGTACGTATGCAACTTGGCGTCTTGCGGGTTGTTCGGGTAATCGGTGTTGAAATCGATTTCATCCGAGTTGCTCGGGCAGTGATAGTCGAACTCAACAAGCCATCCCTCGCGTTCATCGACATCCACCCGGCCCTTGTTAACTTGGACAAGGTCGGTCATTTGATAGATCCCCTTGTAGGAATCGTTGATATAAAGGTCAACAAAATAGTATTTCGGGGTGCCGGGAAGCCCGAGACGTCTGCCGAGCTCGAAAGCGACGGCGTTAAGCGCGAAGGACGGGTCGTACCAATTTGCCAAGAGCGCCCAACTCCTGTGTTTTTTCGACCCGAACATGGACTTATGTTCGTCGAATTTTAACCTGTAAGGCTTTTTGCTGATATTGGTCGCGGAGGTGGAGTTGCCACGTCCGCGAATGGAGTCTTTGAATGACGATACGGAAAAGTTGTTATCCGGATTGGCGGGGTCGGTCAGGGAAAACGACATGGCCGTGTATTTGTGGCTGAAGAGATTGGCGGCCTGACAGTTTCCTGCGCCCATTTGCCGGTTTACCTGAGTCGAAGTTATGGCGGCTCTATTCTGCGTTGTGACCCTCATCTCCGGCAGCGCCGCGAACGATTGAGCGGCGAGAAACGCCGCAATGGAGAGCGCGCTCAGTCTGAAAGCGTTCTTTAAAGTTGACGTAGGCATTGTAGGACCGCCTTTATTGAATAATGTTATATTATAGTAATATACATAAATATTACTCAAAAAACATAAAAAAAATACAAAAAAAAAGGCGGCCAAAGAAGGCCGCCCGTAAAATTTCACCGATTAATATCACACTCTACCTGACGGCCATCTTCACGTTTTGCTTGACCCCGTCTAAATTGACCCGAACCAAGTACATGCCCCGCGGCAGGTTGCCCAAGCTGACCGTGTGGCTGCCGGAGGCCAAGGTCTGGCGGCGCACTATGTCGCCGGTCAGCGAGAAGACCTTGATCGACGCGGATGAGGTCGCGTTGATCTTCAGGCCGTTTTTGACTACCGACAGGCCCTTTCCGTATTTGGCCTGATTTGACGCTATCGACGTTGAGCCCCCCGGCCCCGGAGGGGCGCTCTGGATGACGTCTTTGGTGGTGTCGATATTGTAGCTTCTTAGCCTCTGGTCTACCCAATTGAGGCGGTTATTCCACCAAGTCTTCAGGTTTTGAACCTCGGTGTTGAATTGCTGCGTGGTCAGATTGGCGCTGCCCATCATCTGGTTGTTCGCCCACTTATTGGCGCCCTTACCCTGAACGCTGCCCTCAACCTGAGACTTTATCTGGTCTATGAGCTGGCTCATGGCCTGAAAATCGTTCTTGTGTTTGAGCCACGTCTTATAGTACTTGGCCTTAAACGCCGGATCATCCCAAAGTCTTCTGTAGAACGCGTGGGTGGGCGCTATAGAGTCTTGATAGGTTTGGTAGTGCGCCGGGAAAGAGCTTTGCCCGCCGCCGCCCATGCCGGGCATGCCCCAACCGCCACCGCCGCCGCCCATAGGCGCCGTTCTCGCCAAGCCTGCGGCCAAGTCGAAGTCCCAAAGCGGGCCGGCCTTAATCCTTGAAGTTCTGCTGCTGTCTATCCTGTAACAGTAATTCGAGCCGAGCAGGAATCCGGTCTGCGCCTTGCTGTTGAAGTCGAAATTGTCCATAAACAATTGAATCAACACGTACTTGGCCCAACTCTCAAGGTCAATCATGTCGCGGTAGCCGTTGGTGGGGAAGCCGCCCTCGGACATTTTATTGACCAAATTGTTGAAGTCGGTCTTCACAAAGTCGAGCTGCGACGTGTTGTTCGGGTTCTTTGTAAAGGAGGTGTCGTCCAACTGCGGCCATTTTATGAATGTGCCCATGTCGTACTTAGCTGACTTAAACCACTGGTTGCGTTCGTCGTTGGCCGGATCATGGTAATCCATCTCCACGAGCCACCCGCGGTGCTTTTCCTTCAAATCAACCCGCCCTTTGTGGGACTGAACTTGCTCCGTAAGTTGGTAAAGACCCTTATATTGGTTGTTTATGTACACGTCCACGAACCAATACTTGTTGGTAAACTCAACGCCCAAGCGCTTTCCCAGTTCAAAGGCAATCGCGTTCAACGCAAACGTCCCGTCGTAATAATTGGCGAGCAGCACCCAGCTCTTCGCCGCCGTGTCGCCGAAAAGCTTGATCTTCTCGCCGAACTTTATCCGGTACGGCTTCTTGTCCAGCCCCGCCGTTGAGTTTCCGCGCACCCTGATGGAGTCGGGCTTTGAGGAACGGGTAACGTCATTATTTCCGTTGTTCGGATCGGTAAGCTTAAATTCCGATATCTTAACATACTTGTACGAGGTCGTGCCGCCCCACATACCGCCGCCGCCTGAGCCTTGGTCAGGATTCGCGTTATTCGCCGTGGTAATCCTTATCTCCGGCAACGCCGCGAACGACTGCGCGGCCAAAGCCAAGACCGCCGCCGCCATCATCGCCAGCCTTAACGGGTTCTTTTTGACTGTCGTCGACATCATAGACCTCCCTTTATTAATTGTTATTGAAATATTTACCGGTGTTACGCCCTGCCCGCCCGTATTCTATAATAATATAATAATAAATACCGCCGCATACCGTTAAATAATACGGATTACCTACGTAGAGAATATCGGCATTTATTTAATATAATTATGAAATAGCGGCTTAATGTACGTGTATTATAATAATATACATAAATATTACAGAAGAAACACAAAAAAAACACATTTTTTTTGTGAGGCGGTTGACAGTTAAAAGATCACAACGGCTTCGCTGTCGAACCTATACCTTTTGACCGTGTTCTTCTTGTTTTCCCTCCTGATGATCGTCCCGAAGTTGTTTCTGAACTGGAAAACGGAGTTTTTGGCGAATCCGAGGGTTACGCCGGCTTTGATCTGCGTCTCCGTGTAGCCGCTGTCGAGGTCGGCGGTGTAGGTCGCGGCTTCGACGGCCGGTGTTACGCGGCGCAGGGTTTTGGTGTTGAGGTCTATGGGGAACTGTTCTTGGAGGCGGATGCCGAACAGGGTGGCCGTTCTGTTTTTGGTCAGCAGCATATCCGGGTTGGTGCCGACCGTCACCTCCGCCTCGCTCACGAATATCGCCGCGTCGTACTTAAACGACAGGGAGGCGGCGTAGGTCGTAAGCGTGGTCGGCAACCGTTTCGGGTTCTCGGATTCCAAAACCAGAGTGTCTTTTGCGGAGTAGTGCCTGATTATCCCGGCCAGCAGAAGCTCCATGTTTTTGGCCGGGCGGTAGTGGGCGGAGTAGTTTTGCAGGTAGGCTAAGGAGTCGGTCACCGACCACGAGAAGGAGCCGGTCAGGCGCAGCGCGTCGTTCAGAAGGTCGTGGCGGTATGCCGCCGTCAGGTCGTGGTCTAAGAAGCCCAATGTTTCGAGGCCGTCGCTTATTATGGAGCGTTTGAGGAAGCAGCGTTCGTCCAACCCCGCCCGTTCCTCGAGTCCGAAGGCCTTCTTCATTATACCGACGCGGACGGCGCCGTTGTCGACGATGTTGTATTGGGCGTAGAGTTTGTCTACGGCCACGAAGGGGCCCAGCGGCAGGCCTTTGATCAGTTCAAGGTCGACGTCGGCGAGGGCCGCGGTGCCCTCCATGGGGTCGATGATGTTGACGAATTTCCTGACGCCGAGAGAGTCGGCGACCATTGCCCGGCCGTTTATGTTGTACTCGATGCCGATCTCCGCCCTGACCTTCTTGACCGGTTGGGCGGATAGTTCCAGTTCGCCCTTTGCCACGCGCTTGCTCTCCGTAGCGTTGCCCTCCTTGCGGTTGACCTTACGGTTGAAGTCGACGCCCGCGGCGACGAGGCCGTTGTACTTCATAGTTGTGCCGACAGGTTCAGCCGCCGCCGTTTTATCAGATTTTCCGGATTTAGGCTTGGACTTCCCCGATTTGGGTGATTTCGGAGCCTTTGGCGGGTCATTATCGGCGGCTTCGCTCAAAACGGCCTCATCGCCGGCGGCGACCTCGGCCTTTTTTTCTGATTTATGCGATTTTCCTGATTTTCCGGACTTTCCCGATTTACCCGATTTTGGCGGATTATCGGCCTCATCAACATTATCTATTGTATTAACGTCATCTACAATATTAACGTCATCAATGTCGGGTACATTTTCGATATCATCTTGAGCAAAAACGACCCCGACGGCGCCGAAGGCGCAAATCGTTATCAGGGTCGTTAGTACTTGCCGAGATTTCATTAAAATCCTAATCCGGACATTCTTTAATCCGTTATTTTTTTAATCCTATAATCCTTATAATCCTAATAATCCTAGTCTAGCTTCTTCTGTAGACCAGCTTCACTTCCGCGCTGTCCGTCAGATAATTCATCTTCGTTACCACGACTTTGATCACGTCGTACCCGAACCTGTTCTTTATGTCCTCGAACAGCTCCTTCTTCTTGTCTTTGGCCAGCAACCCGGTGTTATCGTAGACTAAAAGCAATTGGTCTGTCTTCCCCATGAACCGGCTGTCGCAGATCGCTATGCTCGCGCAGAGCACGACGTCGGCAAGGAACACGGCCAAGAGCATCAGACCGTCCGTCGCCATAGAGTTTATCACACCCATTATTATGGAGGCGAACAGGAAGGTCATCTCGCGGATGTTTATCTGTTCCGTGCGGTATCGCAGGATGGACAGGATGGCGAAGAGTCCGAAGGCGAAGCCGGTTTTCACTTTGACGTAGGCCAAAAGCGACGTTACCATGAAGATCAGGATATTGGAGATAAAGAAGCAGAAAGCGTACTCCTTTATCCGGTGCTCCTTCGCGAAGATCATGCAGATCAGGATGTAGGCGAACACTACGTTCATCACGAAGCGTATGGCGATCTTGTCCACGAACGTCCAGTCGCTCTCGCCGAGCAGCTCGTCCATAAGCACGCTGGTTTTTTTGCCGGATTTGCCTTTGCCGGGTTTGTCGGGGTTAACGGCGTTGCCGCCGCTCACAATCTGGGGGCCGAAAGGCGTCATAATGGTATCCGCCTTGGCGTCGGGCGCGCTGAGCGCGTCCTCAATGTCTTGGGCGGAAACTGCCGCCGCGATGCCGAAAACGCATACAAGCGCCAAAACCGCCAAAGCCGACCCGGAAACCGTCTTCCAAAAGTTGTTCACGCCGCGCTCCTTTCAAAAGCTAAGTGTCTTATTTTGGGCAGGAAGCGGTTTTTCTTCGCCTCCCCGTGTGTAAGCGATATGCCTATCGTGTACTTTGAGAATCCGCTCGGGCACTTATGTATGGAGCGGAAGTATCCCTGCGCCACGGTCTGCTGCGGACCCCGCTCGCGTTTTAGCTCGACTATCGCCGTGTCGTTCAGCTTGAGCGTCGCGCCGTTGTAGCCGTAGCCGAGGCCGAGGTCGAGCGTCATCCTCTCCGCGAAATGGTTGTTCAAAAAGGTCAGGCGGTTGAAGAAGACGTTGAGCGTGGGGACGAGATTTACTATGTTGCCGTAGCCGTTTGTTTTGAGCAGCGTCGCGAAACTCTCGTCGAAGACCGACAGGTCGTTGATTGCCGGCAGGACCGGGGGTTCGGTGTTCATCGCGTCGCGGCGCTGGCGGAACTTTATTGTTTTGCCGGTGTTGAGCTTCTGCTTTATTTCATTATATATCTTGCCGTTGCTCATGTACTTGCGTGTGCGGAACTTGAAGCGCCGCGCCCGCTTGTTGTGGTGCAGGTTGAAGCAGAGCAAGTCGGGCGTGTCGAAGTAGAAGGTGTTGTAGGTCTGGGCCGTTATCCCCGCTATCTCGAGCAGCGAGTAGTTGTCCTTTATGGCGTTCAGAAACGCCGGAACGCCCTCCGTCCCGAGAACGAACTTGGTGTCGTAGCGGTGGAGGAACGACACGCGGGCCGCATCGTCCAGCGTGGCCCGTTTGAAGGGCGCCACTAATGTCTGTATTGCGTTTTCCATCAGAACCTCTCCCCTAATTAGTACCTTGTCTGATATTATCGGCGAGCAAAGTCCCGCCGGTCCTGGTTATTCTACCGTCACAGTCTATATCTTTTTTGTTAGCCGATTTTGACTCGAGGATACCGCCGCTCATGGTGATTGACCCTCTCACCCTTACGCCGTCGCCGTCGGAGGTGATCCTCGTGGTTCCGCCGGTTATTCTCAGATTGCCGTCAATGTTCAGGCCCTTGCCGTTCTCGTTCGCCTTAACGCTCTTGATGGTCAATACCCCTCTCGTAATCTCAACGTCGCCGTCCGCCTTGATCCCGGCGGCGGAGCTGGTGTCGTCCGTAAGCGACTCCCTTGACCCGTACGCCTCAATGGATGTGGTGGCGCCGTTTATCTTCACGTTGCCGCGCGACCTGATCCCCTTGGAACCGTTGCCGGTGAGGGTTATGTCGATGTTCGTCGCGTCGCCGCTGATAATAACCTCGCCGCTGTCGCTCACTATGCCGTGCCCCTTGGGGTCGTCGAAAGTACGGATCTTGATCTTGCCGCCGGAGACGGTTATCGGTTTACGCTTCTCGTTCTGGATGGCGTCGCCCTTGCACTTGATTTGCACGTCGCCGCCGCGGATGTTGATGCTGTCGTTGGCGTGGAGGCCGTCTTTCGGCGACTCGTATATAAGAAGGCGTCCGCTCGAGACAGTTATATGGTCTTCGGAGACAATGGCGTGGTTGTTCTTAGAGTATATTTCGAGCGACCCGCTCCCGCCGAATACGAGCGACCCCTCGCTGAAGAACGCGCCCTTGGCCCGCTCCCCGCCCTGCTCGCCCGTGCTGTAGTTGGAGCCGTCTTTCAGGGTGTTGCGCTTGTCGCTGTCGCAGCCGACGAGGTGCACGTCCATCCGGTTCTTGGTTTGGTTGTTGATGGCCGCCCCTATTTGGCTTGTTATGTTGACGCCGTTTAGATAGAGCGTTTTACTTTTGCCCCCGTTTACCCATAACGAGCCGTTCCGAGCCGTTCCCGATAGTATTATATTGTATGGAACGCTATTGTTGTAGTACCAACTCCCGATAGCGAGTTTAACGTGTTCTCCGTTGATGGTGTCGGTAACGGTACGCCCTACCGTGGAATATGTCACCGTCGGCGCGCTCCCGTTATTGAATTTTATGACGACGAAGTGGGAGTCGAGCCCCAAATCGTCCCGGCTGAGGTTAAGCCCGCCTGTGGCGGCGCCCGTCTGGCAGGGCGCCCAAACGGGGTCCCAAGCCCCTGGGCCGTTATCTTCAGACGCTATCCTTAGCGTTATATTCTGCAGTGTGTTCAACCCCGCTACCGGATGCAACGTATAGTTTGTATCAACGTACCCCGCCGACCTGACAGTTATATTCCAGTCCCCGGCCGCCGTCTCTTTCGCCAAATGCTTGCTTGCGGAGACGTTTTCGCCCCCGAAAACCGCATTGATACTCAACCCGCCGCCGTCGTGCGTCAGGCGGGACGTGACGGCGGCGCCGTCCGTTCCCCGCACCGAGAGCATGTAGACTCCGTTTGCAAGATTCGGGCGCGATATGTTATTCACTGCGCTCAAAGCGGACGTTTTAGCGCGCAAAATCCGTTTCCCGCTCACTGTGTACAGCGAGATCTCCGCGTTTTTGTACGACCGCGCCGGCAAGTTGATTGTAACTTTTCCGTTGCGTACGCTGACGATTGACGGAGCGTTAGTCTGTCGCCGCGTCCCAAAGAACCGTATACCGTCCGGCCTTTGGAGCGGAATGCGCAGAATGGCTTCTTGATTGGCCTGTACGGAGATTTGTATTGGCGTGACGCCGTCCGTCGCGCTGACCGTGGCGTTGACGTTTACTATGAACGGCACGGATGCCGAGTCATCGTCCTGCGCCCACCCCGCCTGCATCCCGACCGCCAACACCACCGTCGACAACAGCGCCCGTCCGCGTCCGTCAAATACCCCTTTAAGGAAAATCCAAGCAGCCCTTTTCATCAAAAATCTCCTTTGATACGGATTCATACCGCATAGGTAGCCGTTAATTATGAGCTAATTATATGAATATAACAGATGAAAATGTAAAATGCAAAAAAAATGTAAAAAAAGTGTAAACGGGATTAGGATTATCAGGATTTGAAGGATTAATAGGATTAAAAATATTAAAAAACGGGGGGCATTGACGTCGAGGCCGGTATAGCGGGGTGACGCGCGGACGGGGCCGGTCCGTCCGTTTTAAAGAGTATGGTTGTTTTTCGCCGCTTTCAAATAGCTCTTCAAGTCCTTGGTATTCTCCCCGGGAACCGTTACCGACACCTTCACTTCCACCGCCGCCTTCCGACCGCCGCGCTCGAACCCGCCCTCCTCCGCCGTCTTGATGATCCGCTCTTTGACCGTATCCGTCCCCTCCGCCCCGACCATGGGCAGCAGGATGAAAAGCTCCGGCGCCGCCGTCTCCTCCGCGCCTATCGTCCCGATCATGTCCACGTCGCGCAGCAGCGCCTGAACGTGCTTGAAGAGTTGCGGCAGCAGCTCCTCCGTGTCCTCAGGGGAGAGCGGGCGTTGTTCGCCGCCGTCTGTCGCCACCTTTTCTATTGATACGATGAGCGTGGAAAATGGCGACTTGTAGCGCAGGTTTCGTTTGATCTCCTTATTCATTAAGAAGAGCATATTGCCGGAACTCAGCGCCTCCGCCGGCATCTTGACCTTCCGGCGGCCGTGTTTCGCCTGCGGCGCGGCGTCCTTCTTCGCGTGGTCATGATGATCGTCCGGACGGCTTAGCGGGGTCGGGGCCGGAGCCGCCGAAGCCGTCGGAAACGCTCCGCCCAACGCTTTCCCCGCCCCGGCGAGCGTTTCGCCGAAGCCGGCGTTCAAGCGCTCCTTCACCTGAGCCATCACCGCTTTGGGCACGCCGCGCTTTGAGAGCTGCGAGTACATCTGCGACTCCAGCTGCGCCAGCACCCCCTTGAGCGCCCCTCCGCCGCCTGCCGCGCCGCACTTGTCGACGGCGAGCTTAGAGCAGACCTCCTCCACGTACGCGGACAAAGCTTCCGGCAGACCGGAATCGCCCTCCCCGGTGGCCTGGCGCACCTCGGAGGCTAAAAGTATCAGGCTCGCCGCCTCCGCCGGTTTCGCCCGTATCGCCGCCACAAGGTCGGAGACCGTGGCCCCTACGGTGTCCGCCGCCTCACGAAGCGAGTCGGAGAGCGACTCGCTCTCGACCTTCAGGCCGAGCGCCCGCACCAACTCTAAGTAATCGCCGAGGCTCATGCCGTCCGCGAGCAGCATCTCTTTCATCTGCGGGAGGATGCCCAAAAGCTCCGCATTGTTGGGCAGCATACGGCGTATAGTGTGCGCCAGACGGTTTATCGGCACTTTGCCCGAAGCGTACTCGTCGCGGACGAGCTTGACTATCGCGTGCGCCGTGAGGTCGCTGAGCTCCTTGTTGATGACCGCCGCCGAGCGCATCATCCTTCCGGTGGCCTTCTGCACCTCTATAGCCTCGTACAAGTCGGTGCGCAGGTTGTGCAGCGACTCTAAGAGTTCGTCCACATTGTGGGTTTTGGAGGAGTCTATCTCGCCCCTGATCTTGCCGAAAGCGCCTTGCAGGGCGTCTATGGAGATGGTCTGCGTGTCCGACTGCGCCAGGGCCTCCGACACCTCTTTGGGCTTTTTGAGTAGCGCCGAGAGGGTCAGCACCTGTTCTATCTGAGCGGCGGCTTGGCGGCTCAGGTTGGCCGTGGAGAGGTTCGACGCGCCGTCCCCGTCCGCGGCCTTTATCCCGGCGTCAACGGTCTTTACCCCGGTGTCCGCGGCTTTCGCCTCGGCGTCAACGGTCTTCGCTCCGGCGTCAGCGGCCTTCACGACCACCTCGTCCGCCGAGATCTTGCCGTACTGCACGTAGTTGATCCGAATGCCGTTTATCTTCGCCGCGCCGCGGGCTATCTCCGCCAAAGCGGCCTTGTTCCGTTCCATAGCGTCTATGTTGCCGTCGCCGGCAAGCTCCATGAACATGGCGACGCTCTCGGCGGAGATCCCTCGCTCGAAGCTCACGGAGGTCAGCGCCAGACGCTCGAACTGCGAGATCAGCTTGGTAACGTTCAGCGCGCGGTCCGCCGGCGAGTCTTCTATCACAATACCCCCGTTGTGGGAGATGACGGTGATCATGCCGTGCCCGTCGCCGCCGTCCATGCAGCCGTTGACGAGCTCGGCGAAGGCCGCCGCGTTCTTCAGCGTGTTGGGGTGCCCGCTGCCGTAGAGCATGGAGCAGTTGAAGAGGGTTAGGAACTGGCGGGCTATTTTTGCGGAATCTTTATCTTTCGGCATTTCGGCTTTCCATACATTATATATTTATAGTTTAAAACCAAAGGCGTTATAAGCAAAATAATAAAAGCGGGAAGGTAGGAATGGAAATAATTGCATAGTTTTAACGTCAGCGTCGGCGTCAAGGTCTATACCGACTTGCGGCTATATGGTATTGCTTTAAAAATCAACGACTTACGCGTTTTTTGGGCGGCGCTTCGGAAAAAAGTTTAACAATAATTTGACCTTTCATGCGCATATATAGTATGTTTATTAATTGGGGGGCCGCTTATATTGTGGTTTACGCGGAAAGGCCCGTACTTAAAAAAGTCCAAATAAAAAATAAAAAACGGAGGCAGTGATGATTTCGACCATTCGCAAGCGCGACGGTAAACTTGTTCCTTACGACAACTATAAGATAGCCAACGCAATCTTCAAGGCCGCCGAGGCGGTGGGTGGCGGGGATATGTCGCGCGCGCATGATGTGGCCAAGCAGGTCGAGAACGTCATCGCTCAGAAGTTTCACACCAACTCCATCCCGGCCGTCGAGGAGATCCAGGACATCGTCGAAAAGGTGCTCATAGAGCTTGGGCACGCCGCCGTGGCCAAGGCATACATCCTCTACCGCGAGCAGCGCCGGCTCGTCCGTTCAAAGAAAGACCTCCTCCTCGACATAAAGAGCACCATGGACGGCTACCTGAGGCAGGAGGATTGGCGGGTCAACGAAAACTCAAACGTCAACTATTCGCTCGGCGGGCTCATCCTCCACAACAGCGGGGCGATCACCGCCAACTACTGGCTCGAAAACATATACGGCTGCGACATATCCAGCGCCCACCGCAACGGCGACTTTCATATACACGACCTCAGCATGTTCTCCGGCTACTGCGCCGGATGGTCGCTGCGCCAGCTCATCGCCGACGGGCTCGGCGGCGTCAAGGGGAAGATATCCTCAAAGCCGCCCAAGCACCTGTCCACATTAATACAGCAGATGGTCAACTTTTTGGGCATACTGCAAAACGAGTGGGCGGGGGCGCAGGCTTTCTCCTCCTTCGACACCTATCTCGCCCCGTTCGTGCGGGTGGACAACCTCTCCTACGCGGATGTCAAGCAGCAGATACAGTCTTTCCTTTTCGGCGTGAACACGCCCTCTCGGTGGGGTTCTCAGGCCCCCTTCACGAACATAACCTTAGACTGGACGGTGCCGGACGACCTCCGCGACCAGCCGGCTATCGTGGGCGGGGTGCCCTTGGCGCAGACCTACGGCGACTTCCAGCACGAGATGGACATAGTGAATAGGGCGTTCCTCGAGTTGATGATAGACGGCGACTCGGACGGGCGCGCTTTCTCGTACCCCATACCCACATACAATATAACGCAGCACTTCAACTGGGACAGCGAGAACGCCCAGCTGCTCTTCAAGATGACCGGCAAGTACGGTACGCCCTACTTCCAGAATTTCATAAACTCCTCGCTCAAACCGGGCGACGTGCGCTCGATGTGCTGCCGCCTGCAGCTCGACAAGCGGGAGCTCCGCAACCGCGGCGGCGGCCTCTTCGGCGCCGACGAGTTCACGGGGTCCATTGGCGTAGTCACAATAAACCTGCCGAGGATCGGCTACCAGACCAAGGGGTCCGAGGACAACTATTTCAAGCAGCTGAACCACTATATGGACGTGGCGCGCGACTCTTTAGAGATCAAGCGCGAGGTCATAACAAAGCTGATGGACCAAGGCCTCTTCCCGTACACGCAGCGCTACCTGCGCCACTGGAACAACCACTTCTCCACGATAGGCCTGATCGGGATGAACGAGTCCACGCAGAACTTCTTCAGGGATCCGGGCAAGGATCTGACCGACCCAGAGGCGCGCAGCTTCGCCATGGAGGTGCTGCAGCACATGCGTCGCCGCCTCATAATGTATCAGGAGGAGACCGGCCACTTGTACAATTTGGAGGCCACCCCCGGGGAGAGCACCTCCTACAGGCTGGCGAAGATCGACAGGAAGAGGTCCCCCGACATGATTATCCCCGGCGGCGACAACCCGTTCTTCACGAACTCCACCCAGCTGCCGGTCGACGCCACGACCGACCTCTTTGAGGCCCTTGACTTGCAGAACGACCTCCAGAGCCAGTACACCGGCGGCACGGTCTTCCACGCCCACATAGGGGAGTCCATAGACGACGTCGAGGCCTGCAAGAAGTTGGTCAAGTCCATCGCCTACAACTACCGCATACCGTATTTTACCATATCGCCGACCTTCTCCGTGTGCAAGTCTCACGGCTACCTCAGAGGCCAGCACTTCTCCTGCCCCAACTGCTCGGAGGAGACGGAGGTCTACGCCCGTATAGTAGGATACTACCGCCCCGTGCAAAACTGGAATCCGGGAAAGAAGTCGGAGTTCAGAGAAAGGGTCGTCTTCGGCACTAAAGAGACGGAACCTCCCAAAGTTCCCATGGTGGAAACAATTGATTTTGCCGAGATAGCCGGACAGAGGGAGATGATCGGGTTGGCGGAGGCGGTGGGGTAACCGTTGAAACACCCCGCAATTTCAGGCTGGACAAAAACGTCTTTCATAGACTATCCCGGTTGTCCGGCCACCCTGTTATTTCTCCCCGGTTGCAATCTCCGCTGCCCATATTGCCACAACCCCGGCATTGTTAATGGAACGTATGAAGCAATCCCGTTTGATGTCATAAGGGATCACGTCATTAAGCGTAAAGAGATTATCGAGGGCGTCGTGATAAGCGGCGGCGAGCCCACGCTGCATTCGGGGTTGACGGATCTTTGCGGCGAGATCAAATCGCTCGGGTTGAAAGTAAAGATCGATACCAACGGTCTTGAACCCGATGTACTTGCGGATTGCCGCCCCGATTACTTAGCCGTTGATATTAAGACGTCGCTCGACAAATATAATCTGCTGAATATTCCGAATCAATACAAAAGCGGTTGCCGTGAGCGCCTATCCAAGTCAATAAACATAGTTAAATCGATGGGCGGCAATGCCGAAATAAGGATAACCGCCGCGCCGGGCATAGTCAGTCGCGGAGATATAGAGTGTTTGTGCGGTGAGTTGCGCGGGGTTGGCAAGGTATTCATACAGCAATTCAACCCGAACCAACCGATGTTAGACCCCGCCTACTCGTCCGTAAAGCCGTACGGGGTTGATGAACTGGAATTGATGTGTTCTATTTTTTGTGATGCGGGGATTAAATGTGAGGTTAGATAAACTTAAAATCATTTAAAATCTTTTAAAATCAAATTCTTTTTTAGACGAAGCCCCTTCGGGGCTTCATAGAATATGCGGGGCTAAACCCCGCATATATAAAATCAAAAGACTGTCTGAACTAGGATTAATAGGATTTAAAGGATTATAGGATTAAAAAGAAAAAAGCCGTTGACGTTGATGTTGACTTTATATGCGGGGTTTAGCCCCGCATATCATATGAAAGGGCGCGATTTATCGCGCCCTTTCGTCTGAAAAAGAATTTAAAGAATTTGATTTTAATTATTTGACTTTTTCAGTTCCCCAACCCCCCCATAAAGAACTTATGTATCTCCTCCTGATTATTACAAGCCAAAAGCTTATTCCTCATCTCCTCGCTATTAAGCAGCGCCGAGATGTTAGCCAAAACCTGTATGTGCGGGCTCTCCGTGCTTTCTGGCGACAGTATCAGTACGAATATCTTAGACGGTTCCCCATCCAACGAGTCGAAATTTATCCCCGTGCGCGACAGTCCTACCGCCAGCGTTATCTGGTCGACGGCGTCGGTTCTGGCGTGCGGCATGGCTACGCCGTGCTGCATTCCGGTGCTCATGGAGGCTTCGCGTTCCATCACGGCGGTCACGGCGTCGTCGTGTTCTTTGTTTATCAGGCCGTGTTCGTGCAGCATTCCCACGAGCTTCTCCACTACCTCCTGTTTCGAGGAGGCTTTTAGCGACGGGATGATGCAGAACGGGGAGAGGGCCTCTTTGAATTTCGAGTCTGTGCGCGGCTTGGAGTCTGTAACGTCTTCGAGCATTTTCTCCGGTTTTATCAGGTCTTTCACGCCGGTCACCGCGTTGTTTATATGCAGCAGCGTTTCGTGGGTTATGGCCTTTACTAAGATCACGTCCTTTTTGTCCGACTCGAATTCCAAGCTGCTGTATCCGCTGTGGAGGGTGATGTGGATGGCGTTTTTTCGCAGGTGGTAAACGGTGTTGTGGCTGTCGAGCGAAATGGCGTGGATGAAGAAGCCCTCGGAGCGGAAGGCCTGCACGAGGCGCAGTTCCAAGAGGCCTGTCAGCTCGTGGGTGGGCACGGCTATGGGGGTCGACACGGTCTGTCTGACGTACAGTTCTTTTCTTACGCCCTTTTTGGGGCTGCTGAAGAGTGTGGAGACTATGGGCGGGGAGACTATGGCGCAGGCGAGCACCATCATCACGCCGGCGCCGAACATGCTTTGGCTCAGTACTCCTGACGACAGGCCGATGCCGGCGATGATGAACGAGACCTCGCCGCGGGGGACCATGCCCATGCCGATGCGCAGCGCGCCCAAGCGGTTGAAGTTGAAGAAGAAGGTCGGAAGCCCGCAACCGATCACTTTGGAGGCGATCATGGCCAGCGACAGCGCGGCGCCGAATATCAGCACCTCCTTGGACAGCACGGCGTGCACGTCTACCATCATTCCCATGACCACAAAGAAGACCGGCACGAAGAAGCTTGTTATGACTTCGAGCGCGTCGCGCACGGTGTCGGTCAGGTCGGTCTTTGAGAGGGAGAGCCCCACGACGTAGGCGCCGATGATCATGGCGAGTCCGGCCATTTGGAAGATGCCTGCCAAGATGAGCGCCAGTCCGAGCGCCACTATGGAGATGTAGGTCACCGATTTGAATTTCTTTATCGCCCTCGCCAACTGCCCCGCGAAGAGTATTCCGAGCGCGGTGAATAAGAGCCAGACCGTGATTGACTTGCCTACGTTAAGAACGGGATGCGCCGACTGCCCGCCGAGCCCGGCGGCCGCGGCACCCATAATGCCCGTCACCACGGTGAGCGCCACTATGCCGAGCATATCGTCTATCACGGCGCTGGCCAAGATGGTAACGCCCTCCGGCGAGTCCATCTTGCGCTTCTCGGAGAGTATGCGGGCCACGATGCCGAGCGACGTGGAGACGCACATCACCGCCAAGAACAGTACGCGCGGGTCGGAGAGCCCGGCGCACAGCTTGTCCGCCGGCCAAGGGAAGAAGTTTATCGCGACAAACGAGGCGAAGCAGAACGAGGCGATCACGCCGCCGGTGCCGACCGCCAGCCCAGTGAGCGAAAAGCGCAGCAGCAGCGCCAAATCGGTCTCAAGCCCCGCGGAGAAGAGCATTATTATAGAGGCTATGGTGGCTATGGCGTAAAGTTCGGTGGATACGGGTATCCCGGTCTCGGAGGCGAGCGGAAAGATCCCTTCGCGGAATCCCGGCAACGGGGTGGCGCCAAGGAGGTGCGGCCCTATGATTACGCCTATGCCCAGCTCTATCAGCACCGACGGCACTTTAACTTTCTGGATGAGGAGCCCGGCGATGCGCGCCGCCAGCACGATGATCCCGAGCTGCAGGACGAGGCGGGCCATGATGGGCGAGACGTCCTCCCCGCCGCCGTCGGCAAGGGCGGCCAATGGGACGGCCAACAGAAACAGCAGCGGCTTTGAGACCGAAAGGCGCTTTTTCATAGTCGGAGCCTATCCTTTCTACGGGTTTTGATTCAAATTCACCGTGTAGAATATAATATATGTGGCAATCGGTATCGTTAAAATCTTTGGATTTAAATTTGACGCCGGCGGGCGGCCGCGGGTCGCCGCAAAGAGTCTCGCCCGTCCCCGTCTTGTTAATGAAAATCGTTCTGAGGTGTCGATTGTTGCAGGGGCGAACTGAATTCGCCCGCCCCCGGTCTCGCTCGGTTATATGAATGGAAGTCGTTCGGTGATTTTCATAATAAGAAAAATAACAAAGAAAATGAGATTCCTATTGATTATCAAATTGCCATAATTGTATAATTATAATATCTATATTAGGATGGGGGGATTACGAAGTGTTAATCACAATAAAACAAATGTTTCACAGGAGGGGGAGTTTATGAAATGTCAGGCTGCGTCAAGATCAGGTGCAATTTTCGCAATCGCCGCGCTGTCGGTATCCGTGGCGTTCACCGCTTTCGGTTGCGGCGGTAAGGGTGATGCGAAACAGGGCGATCAGTCGGCCAAGACCGCTGCGGCGTCTGCCGCAGCCGGCGTTGGGGCCAATGCGGCAAAGGGCGTGTTCGCCAAGGAGGAGTTTTCCGACAAGACCTTGGCGATACTGAGCGGCTCTTCTTTCGACGCGGTGGCGCGCGAGAGGGTGGGCGCGAAGCTGCACAAGTTCTTCGACTCGCCGGCGAAGAGCGTGGAGGCGGTGCTTGCGGGCGAGGCTGACGCGACGGTGGCCGAGGAGCCGGTGGCGCGTAAGTTCGCGTCGCAGAATCCGGATAAACTTATTGTTCTCTATCCGCCCATAGACATTGAGAACTACGCCCCCATATTCCCCAAGAAGGACGGCGGGAAGATGGTCGGCGAGTTCAACACGTTCTTGGCGGCGGCGCGCAGCGACGGGACTACCGACGACATGATAAAGCGTTGGATCGACACCCCGGATTCGCCGCCCATGCCCGATATTGAGCTCAAGAATCCGAAGAAGAGGGTTCTGAAGTTTGCCACTTCCGATTGCGATCCGCCATTCTCAATGAAAGACCCTAACGGCAAGATCGTGGGTTTCGACGTGGAGATGGCGCTGCGTTTTGCCCAGAGTATCGGTTGCGGGCTTGAAGTCAAGGTGATGGACTTCGCGGATATCATTCCGGCGGTGGCTGCCGGCACGGTGGATTTCGCGGCGAACGTGATCACCATAAACGAAGAGCGTAAGACGGTGGTTGACTTTTCGGACCCGGTTTACTTTGGGGGAACGGTAGTGCTTGTGAGAAAGTAAATTAGTGTATTGCTTTTTTATGGGAAATATATTATTTATATAGTAGAATGCATTGCCGTTGCGCAAAGGCAATCATGCGGTCTCAAACAACAAATAAAGGAGCGTTTCCATGGTGCCCAAAGTTACAAAGGGACAGTTGTACAGGTTGCAGAAGACACTGAAGACGGACGAGCGTATCGGTCAAGAGTTGAAAATCTCTCGGCAAGCCGTCCACCAGTTGCGTAAGAAGCTGGGCGTTGCCGCGGCTTCGACCGAGAAACCGGAGAGGGACGCCGAGATAGCGGCGGCCTACATCGCCGGCGAAACGGGAATCGCGATAGCGAAAAAGTTCGGCATGTCGATTTCCCAGACATACCGCATAATCAACGCGGCGAACGGCAAAGGCAAACGGAGAGCAGCCGCGAAACGGGCGGGGTTGCCGGTCCCGAAGGTGCTCGGTAGAAGGGCGTCTGTCAAAAAGTCAGCCGCGAAACCGGTGGGCAAGAAAAAGTCGTCGGCGAAAAAAGCCGTCAAGAAAAAGTTAGTGACCAAAAAGGCGCCGGCCAAGAAAAAAGTCAGCAAGAAAAAAAGTAAAAAACGGTAGGCGTTGATTTTTCTATTAATGCTGTTTTAGGGGCGGCCATACGTGGCCGCCCCTATCTTTTGCCCGATTTATACCTGCAACCATATTGTCCGTGTCGGTTCGCGGTAATTTGCGTTTAATCTTTTAATCCTATAAATCCTTAATAATCCTACAATGCTTAGTCCGTTTTTTATTATTTTTGAACAATGACATCACAACCCCCAAGTCAACGCCAAAGCATAAACCGCTCCGTATCGATCGCGGCCATAATCATGATGGCCTCCGTCCTCCTGAGCCGCGTAGCCGGCATGTTCCGCGAGATGACGCTCGCCAACCTCGGCGGCACCGGCAGCGAGATGGACGCCTACGTCGCCGCGTTCCTCATCCCGGAGCTCCTCAACCACTTCCTTGCCGGAGGATTCCTCTCCGTCACCTTCATACCGATATTCCAAAAGTACATAACCGCGAATGACGAGACGGGCGCGTGGAAGACCTTCTCGAACATGGTCACGGTCGGCACCGCCGCGTTCGCCGTCGTCCTGCCCGCCGCCGTGATTTTCGCGCCCAACCTTCTCTCGCTCACCGGATTCGCCAACCAAGACCCGCAAACGTTCGCCCTGACGGCGCGCTTGACGCGGATCATCCTGCCCGCGCAGATACTCTTCTACTGGGGCGCCTTCCTGATGGCCGTCCAGTACGCGAGGCAAAAATTTTTCCTCCCCGCGATGGCGCCGCTGCTCTACAATATCGGGATAATAGCCGGAGGGATACTCCTCGGCCCGTCGATGGGAATAGAGGGTTTCGCGTGGGGCGTGCTCGCCGGCGCCTTTGTCGGCAACGTCGCCGTGCAACTGCCCGGGGCGCTTAAGGTGGGGATGCGGTACGGTTTCAGGTTCTCTCCCGCCGACCCGGAGTTTATACATTATATAAAGCTGACGGTTCCCTTGATCGCCGGGCTCGGGATGAGTTTCTCAAACGAGATATTCTTCCGCTACTTCGCATCCTTCTTGGAGAGCGGCGCCGTAGCCGGAGCAAATTACGCGCTGCGGACCATGATGATATTGGTAGGCGTCTTCGGCCAAGCCTCCGGCGTCGCCTTCTACCCGTACTTGGCGAAACTCGCCGCCGAGAAAGCGTACGGGCAGATGAGCGAACTGCTCAACGATACCATAAACAAGGTGGCCCTGTACCTGCTGCCGCTTACCGGGGTGATGATGGCGCTGTCGCCGCAGATAATAATGGTGCTGTACGAACACGGCAAGTTCAATAGGGAGTCGACGCTTGCGACCGCCCCCATTTTGACGATGTACCTGACCGGGGCGTTCGCGACGTCTGTATCGATACTTGCCGCCAGACCGTTTTACGCGATGCAGAAGACGTTGTTGCCGATGGTCGTCAGTACGACGATATCGATACTGAGCATTCCGCTTTATTATATGTTCAGTAAGGAGATGGGCCCGAAAGGACTGGGGTTGGCGTCGGGGGTGGCCGGGACGGCTCAGTTCCTTATACTATATATAATGTGGGGGAAACGCTACGGCGGATTCGACGCGCTGCGCGGGGAGGTTTTAAAACTTGGGAAGATTGTCGCGGTCTCGGCGGTCGGGGCGGCCGTTTGCTATGGGGTCAACGGGATGATTGACGGGTTCAGCATAGACATGGAAAGTACATTCGGGAGAGGTCGTATGATAATGGTCTGCGCCGTATCATCGGTGGCAGCATTGATAACGGTTTTCGGTCTATACGAATTATTGGGATTACAGAAGTTCAGGGAGTCGGTTAGGGGGTTGGTTAGAAAGCGTTAAAGTCAAAATCTTTTAAAATCTTTAAAATCTTTTAAAATCCAAATCTTTTAAATCTTTTTTAGACGAAGCCCCTTCGGGGCTTCATAGGATATGCGGGGCTAACTTGTTTATCTCGGCGAAGCCAAACCCCGCATATGAAATCAAAAGACTGTCTGAACTAGGATTAGTAGGATTATAAGGATTTTAGGATTAAAAACACAGTCAAATTAACGTTTTTTAATCCTATAATCTGTTTTCAAATCCTACAACTTGTTTATCTCGGCGAAGCCAAATCCTAGTTCAGACAATGATTTTGATGGCCAAAGCGAAGAACATCCGTTTACTCTTGACTTAGAGGTTACCATATATAATATTAATATAGGTAACAATCCCGACTTGACGGCAACGTGCGAGCCGTTGTCAGAGTACCAAACGTTTGTAGAACTAGTGAACGGTT
>JAITFI010000062.1 GCA_031281485.1 Chitinispirillales bacterium
TCCATAAATAATCCCCCTTTTTGCGCTCTTTGGCTTGGGTCAGATTAATTATGATGCAACGAATGGGTTCGAGGCAAGTTTTTCTTCGGCTTCGGTCAGGTTTTTTATGATGCAATTCGCCCCGTCGCCCCATCACCCTCAAAAATTTGACTTCCGTTATCCCCGAATATTATCTTAACTATATATTTATATATTGGCAAGTGTTGAAAGACGGCGCCAAAATTAACCCCATAGGAGGTTTGCCGTGACTACGTTAATAATCGACCGCAAAACGTTACCGGAGCCTATATCCTCGCGATTTCATTCGCGACGGGTGATGTTTCAACAGAGGTATGACGGTGGCGAGGCGACATTTTCGCCCGTTACGGACGAAAGCGAGTCCGCGCCGGACGCTCCTACGATTGATGAACTTTTCGATAGGCTTCCTATAGATACTACGGGTTATGTGTTCAGTAGGAGCGAGGCGAACAATTATGAGTGATATTGCATTAGATACAAATATTTTAGTGTACGGTCATAGCGGGGACGACCGCAAAAAACAGGTTGGGCGCTCTCTTTTAAAGGCGTCCCCTGTGATTTCCTCTCAAGTTATCTCCGAATATTTAAATGTGATGCAGCGGGTCTTCAAAAAAGAGAAGAACGTATTGATACAAACAACCGCTCTATTATTGCGGAAGTGTATTATTAAGCCTATTATTCTTTCCACGGTAGAACTTGCCGCCGATTTAATAGGCCGATACGATTTTCAACTGTTTGACGGGGTTATTGTGGCGTCGGCGTTAGAGGCCGGTTGTAATATTCTATATTCCGCGGATATGCAGGATGGTCTGATTGTGGACGGTACGTTGAAAATAGCAAATCCCTACGTATAGCGAGTCCGCAATATGCGGGTCACTGTGTCGGAAGACGGGGTACGCAACCCCCTGCGGTTACTTTTTTTATGAGGCAATACGGCCTCCCCCCAAAAACTTTGACAATTATCTTCCAAATACCCTCCGCCGTATATTATATTGTATGACATGGAACCATCAAAACTACAAAACACCACAAGCGCCCGCGGGCTTAGATTCGCCGGCGCTGTCGTCGCCGCGGCGTTTTTAATCGCGGCGTTTGTCTCACCGCACGCCGCTCTGGCCACCGAAATTAACGTTATATACTCAGGCGAGACGCACGCGATGCTGGCCCCGAGCGCTGATCCGGCCGATCCGGGCGGGGGGCGCGGGGGGCTTGCGGAGCGGGAAGTAGTGCTCAGCGGGTTTCCGATGGAGACCCGGCTGCTCTTGGACGGCGGCGGGTTTGCCGGCGGGGGGGTGTACGACACCCACACGGAGGGGCGGGCGGCGGACTCCATACGCACGCTTATGACCATAGAGGCAATGGGGCTTATGTGGTACGACGCGGTTGGGATCGGCGACGACGACCTGATCTACGGCGGGAGGTGGCTGGTCGATGCGGCCAATCGGGCGGCGGTGCCGCTTGTCAGCGCCAACCTTTTCCGCGCGGACGGGAACTATTTGGTTGATCCGTACGTCATTGTAAAGAAAGGTGAAAATACCTTTGCTATCACCTCCGTCTCCACTACCGAGAGGCTCTTTCCGGTTGATTCCACGGTTGTTGTGAAGGATCCGGTAGCGAGCCTCAATAATATCCGCAAGGAGATGCAGCGCAAGGGCGGCAAGGATGTGCATTTGGTGTTGATATCCCACTTAGGGGAGGATTCGACGGTTGCGCTGTTGAAAAAGGTTCCCTACTTTTTCTTGGCCGCGAACGGACACCGCAAGGTATCGACGCAGCCGTTAAGCAAGCCTACGAAAACAACGCCCATGCTGAACTACAGTTTTCAAGGAAAGCAGCTCGCCAACGCGGTGCTTGATTGGAAGAGCAGGAGGTTACAGGTTGTTAAGAGCGATTGGATAAAAATTGACGGGATCTCCGGGGCGGACTCGAAGGTGGCGAACGCGGCCGCCGGCCCGAGGGCGGCGTCAACAAAAGCCCCCGAGGCTGATGCGCCGAAAGCCAAAGCGTCGTCTGCCGATAAAGCCGCGGCCATACCCGATTCCAATAGGGTTTACGATCTATACATAATGAGTTTATGCCCATACGGCATACGGGCGCTCGGCGACTTGGCCGAACTGATAAGGGCTTTCCCGCAACGCGAATGGAACGTGTGGTTCATCGGTCGGGCGGACGGCGACCAGCTTTCGTCGTTGCGCGGCGAACCGGAGATACACGACGAGGCGCTTTGGCTCGCGGTTAAGGCGCTCTACCCATATCGTTACCATGAGTTCCTCTTCCTGCGCGGATCCTCCAAGGCGTCCACGGAGGAGTTGTTACACGAGATGGGGCTAAACGTAAGCCATCTGCGCAAATGGGCGGAGGAGACCGGGCAGAGCGAACTGAAGAAGCACTATATACGTTCCACAGGATTGGGGGTAAACGCCTCTCCCACGCTTTACGTGAACAACAACGTCTACAATAAGCGGATAGGCGGCGGGCGTCTTGTCAGAGAAGAGTGCGACGCGGCGGCGGTGAAGCCTAACTTTTGCAAAGATTACCCCGAGTGTTTCGACGACGGCGACTGCCGGGCGGTAGGGAAGATAGGGCATTGCGAGAATACGGCCGGTAAGCCGGCGGCTTGCAAGTTCACCGACGACGCGGTCTTTGCTCTGAAAGTGCTGGTCGCCGATTCGGCGTTTGACAATCCTGAAAAGCCGGTTATCGAGGCGATGACCGAGATATTGCCCGGGGCGCAGGTGAGAATAGTACGGGTTTCGTCCGACGGCGGCAAACGCGCAACGGCATTGTACTCGCCCGCGGCGCTGCCGTTCTTCTACATTGAAAAGAACGTAGAAAAGGCCGCCCGTTTTTCCACGGTGAGCAATACGTTGGATAGGGTAAGCGATGGCGGGTATACCATTAAGAAGGGCGCGGTGAAAGAGAATTACTTCCCGTTGCGGACGGAAAAGCCGGGCACGATAGAACTATATGTCGATCCGCTGATTTACGATATCGGTAAGGTGATAAACTTGCTCATATCCAACCCGGATTTGGCTAAGCGCGTCGCCCTAAAGCCTATAATCACCAAGGACCCGCGTTCCGCCGGACTCTCGACCCAAGAGCGTCTGCGCAACGAGGAGGCGTTGCGGTGGATAACCATCGCGAACGATTTTCCCAAAAAGTACCACGCCTACTTGGAGGCCTACGGCGAAGACGTGGCGTCGAGCTATTGGTTTCAGTGGCTAAGGAAGATCGGCATAAACCAAAACAGGTTCCTGAAGCGCATTGACGTAAACAAGCCTAAACTCGCCGCGTACTGGGAAGATCTCGCGCCGATTACGGCCGGAGGGGAATCGGTCATTGTGCTGATCAATAACCGGCTCAAAGTCACGCCGTCGAATGATATGGACTTGGTTAAGGTGCTTGGGTTGATACATTATTGATACCGATGGTTATCTCATTAACGCGGTGTGATTGCCATTGATACGACAATTATCGTTGATACCGGTAATTGTCGTCGATGCGGGTATTATCATTAAACGCATATAATTGTTGCTAACTTGTTGCTATTACAGTTGATGCGACGATTATTCTTAATATTGACGATTATCGTTGGCGCGCGTCAATGCAAAATTGTGTAACTTATTGATTGGCGGCGATATATATTTAATTGTAACGCTTAACGCCGTACAGCGGCGCATAAACCTTGCAGTTTTGCCGTAACTGGTTGATTAATGCTGAGATACGTCTATAAACTCTGGTTTGCCGGGATTGTCGCGATCCTTGCCGCGTGCGGTTACTGTTTGTACGGTTTTTTGTGGGCGGTCAGGGCTATGAAAAAATTTATTATTATGGTTATCACGGTGTTTTTGCTGTTGGCGCTCTGTCTCGCCGGTACGGCGGCGTGGTCGTTTAACCACTACCTGATGCCGGACAAGGCGGCGGTAGCGAGGCCTGTGCCGGTGCAAGTGACAATTGAGCGAGGCATGAGCGCGCGCATCATTTCCGACACGCTGGAGGCTCGCGGCGTGGTGCGGTCGGCCAAGGCGCTCTACTATTGGATCAGATACGCCGGCATATCCGACAAGATACAGGCGGGGCGCTTCACGTTTATCAGGGGCGAGGGCGCGATCAATGCCGCCGAGAAACTGCTCAAGGCAGATATAATAGAGCGGACGGTCTTTGTCCAAGAGGGGCTCACGATAGAGCAGACGGCCTCTAAGGTGGCGCAGCAGATGGGGATAGACTCCGCGGAGTTCGTGAAACTTTGCCTCGATACGGCGTTTATAGCCGCTCTCGGCATAAAAGCGGCGACGCTCGAGGGGTACCTGTTCCCCGACACCTACCGTTTCCCCGAAAACAGCAATGCGGAAACGGCCGTCCGCAGGATGACGGCGCGCTTCAAAGAGGCCTGCGCCGGATTGCAGTGGAGCCCGCAGATAAAAAACGCCTACGACCTGCACAAGGTGGTCACGTTAGCCTCCATAGTGGAAAAGGAAGCGACGCTCCCAAGCGAGCGCGGGCGCATAGCCGGCGTCTTCCACAACCGCCTGCGCAAGGGCTGGCCCTTGGGCGCCGACCCGACGGTGCGGTACATCTACCGCAAGTTCAACGGCCCGCTCTTGGTCTCGGAGCTAAACTCACCGTCCCCCTACAACACCCGCCGCTTCGCCGGCCTGCCGCCGGGGCCTATATGTTCCCCGGGGCTCGGGGCGATTCAGGCAAGCGCAAAGCCGGACTCCACGGCGGACATGTTTTTCGTCGCTCTGTGGGACGGATCGGGGGCGCACGATTTTTCGGTTACAAACGAGGAGCACGACAGGAAGAAATTGAAGATACGCAAGGAGAACGAAGAGAGGGTTAAAAACGAGAGCAAGGCAAAGAAATGAGTAAATTGTTCGTAACTTCTTAATTGATAACGTGTTATCGCTAATAAGAAGATGAATTTTTAGTGAGAGTATCTTTAATTGATAAAATGCCGTAATTCATTAATTGATATTGTGTTACAGTCAACGAATATTGTATTGGCCGAGATTGATACGCATTAATCAGCAAAAAGTCCGTAACTTATTAATTGACACAGTGTTATCGTTAATAAGAGTATGAATTTGTTTATTGATCAGCAAAAACACCGTAACTTGTTAATTGATATGGTGTTATCATCAATAATCGTTAATTGTTAAACGCCGTTAATAAAGAATTACCGAAGAATTGCTGTAACGCGTTAATTGATAACGTATTACAGAATCAAACGAAAATAAACGGAGGTTGTTAGTGAAACTCTTATCCACGCGCCGCTCGGCAGTATCCGCCGCCTTAGTATTCGCGGCGTCAGCATTGCTATACGCGGGTCAGTTACAGCCATACCGCTTGATAAACGTTCATACGGCCGGTATCCTCCCCAGGGCCTCTTTTGATGTTAACTTCCGTGCCTACGCCTCTCCGGACGGGTACGGCAGCGGACTCCTTGCCGGGGTGAACGTGGGGTTGAGCGATCGTTTCAATATAGGGATCGCGTACGGGGGCGAGGGTATCTTGGGGTATTCGACCGACGTGCAGTGGAACAAACTTCCGGGTGTCTTGGTCAAATACAGGCTGATTGAGGAGGGTGTCGCCATACCGGCTTTGGCCGTCGGTTTCGACAATCAGGGGTATGGCGGTCATGCTCGGGCGGCGTTATACGGTTACGACGGGTACGTTTATAAGTCGCCGGGTTTTTTCTTGGCGCTCAGCAAGAACTACCTGATGTTAAAAACCGTGCAGATCGGCTTCCACGGCACCGGTAGCTATTCGCTTGAGGAGGCCCCCGATGTGAGCTGGCCGAACGCGGCGGGCGGTATAGACATCGGCATAAACGAAGAGTTGGTGTTTATAGCCGAGTACGACTTCGCCTTGAACGATATCACCGGCGGCGGCAATGACAAGAACTACGGGCTGCCGCATCGCGGATTTCTGAATTTAGGCCTCCGCTGGACGTTTACGGAGAATTTTCACATAGAGTTTGATATGCAGGACGTTCTTGAAAACAAGACGCGCCGTGTCTTTGTGCCGGCGCCCACGCCTCAGAACCCGGGCAATGTGGATGTGGTCAGGGTGCCTGTCCATTGGAGCAGGGAGTTGAAGGTAGCCTACATTTCAAGATTTTGACCTGAACGGAAACAATTATGTTTTGTTCCGGGCCGCGCCGCAATATATATTTGTTTTAGAGGTTGCTTCGCTACGTTCGCAATGACGGTCATTGCGAGGAGCGGAGCGACGAAGCAATCTAGAATCAGGATTTGTTGTTTATGAATAAGAAGATCGTCTTAGCGGCCCTGATACTCTTCTGCGCGTTGTCTCAGTTTGCCTGCGCCCAGGACGGCAGGAAGGCCAAGGCCGACTCGTCGCAGCAGATCGCCGACCGCATAACGGCGTCTAAGATTCCGGTCGTCGTCGACTTCTGGGCGGCGTGGTGCGGGCCGTGCAGGTATTTGGACCCCATTATAGAGGAGTTGCAGAAGGAGTACAAGGGGCGGGTTCTGTTCATCAAGGTGGATATAGACGTTCATTTGGCGCTCACGGCGTACTTCTCAGTCAGCGCAGTTCCCACGGTGTACATAATTGAGGACAAAACGGTCAGGGCGGCAATGCCGGGCGTGCGATACAAGAGCGATTACGCGGAAGCTATAGAGTCGGCGCTGAAGCTTGCTAAGGACAGGCAGCAACCGAAGAAGCCGGACGATAAGAAGTGCACCCTGAACTGTTAGCGCCGGCAGGTTCGTTTGCCTGCGCGGAGGCCGCTTTCGCCAACGGAGCCGACGCCGTCTACGCCGGAATAGGAAAATTCAACCTGCGCGCGCACTCCCCGAACTTTGAGCCCGACGAATTCCGCGAATTGCTGAAATTGGCCGCTGCCGGCGGCAAACGCGTCTACGGCGCCCTGAACATAATGCCGAGCGACGAGATGCTGGCGCCGCTTGAGGAGACGCTCAGGCGGTTAGCCGTTGCCGATTCGCTGCCTGCCGCGTTCATAATCAGCGATCCCGGCGTTTTGTCGTCGGCGACGGAGATATGCACCGGCGTCCCCATCCACCTGAGCACTCAAAGCGGGTGCTTCAACTCGGCGGCGATGGATTTTTGGCGCAAACAGGGGGTTAGCCGGATCATCCTGCCCAGGGAACTCAATATTGACCAAATACGCTCTCTGTCGCGGCACGGGGCGGTCGAAACGGAGGTGTTCGTGCACGGCGCGATGTGCGTGTCGATCTCCGGCCGCTGCCTGCTCGGCGCCTACCGCGGCGGGCGCCACCCGAATCTGGGCGACTGCCCGCAGCCGTGCAGATTGAAGTACCGCATAATACCGGTCGGTATGGATAATAATAATGACAGTCATTGCGAGCGTAGCGAAGCCATCCGGAATGTATCCCAAAATGACGGATTTGACGTGGAGGAATCCGGCGGCTTCGGGGACGGTTCGTGGAACCCGGGCGGCGGGGCCTACTTATTGAACTCAAAGGATTTGTGCACAATAGGGATCCTCCCGCAAATAATCGAGAGCGGCGTATCGTCATTAAAGATAGAGGGGCGCAACAAGACCGCCTATTACGTGGCGTCGACAGTGAAAGTCTACCGCGACGCTATTGATACCTACGCCGTCGTCCCAAATGAATACAAGGTAAAGGAGTGGTGGCGTGAGGAACTCGACGCCGTTGACCACAGACCGTATACGACCGGCTTCTACGACGGCGATCCCATAAAACAGGAGGTCTTCTCATCAAAAGCGCGGGCGGGGTACCGTTTAATAGGGATCGTCAAAGCGGTTATCGGCGGGCGTCCGGTAGTAGATGTCAAAAACGTCTTTTCCGCGGAATCCGTGCCTATAAACGTCCTGCCAGTAAAGAACTCAAAGCCCCCGTTCGACCTGACCTTCGGCGCTATACTGGAATTTGACGGGGCTGATGATATCGACGGGTCAACAGAATCGATAAAAACAAGGTTTATCAGCATCGCGCGAGCAAGACCCAACCGCCTGATCCTATTAGACGGTTGTACGGAAAAGCTCAGAGTAGGGGATATGCTGCGAATTAAAGAATCCAACGTCTAAACAATTTTTTTGCATCCAAAATAACATTCCCCCCGCCCCGAATATTATATTTGCATTAGCTGGTTTTGACTTACCGCGACGCGAAGCGGCGCATGTTTATCCGACGGGGCGTTGCGGGGCGGGATAACCGCGCCCCACTGGGGCGCATCCTCCCGCAGGGTGGGTAGCGGAAAACAAAATGGCGAAGCCATTTTGGTTGGAGCGAGGGAGGGCGCAGCCCTCCCCTTAAATGAATTTGATTTTAAAGCTTTTTTTTGTTTTTTGACGATCGGAGCACCGCGCCATGCCTTTCACCAGGCGGATTGAAAGCGAGTTTGAGATACAGTACCTTGACGAGCTGACGGAGATTGCCAAAAAGGCAAACTGCATAGATCCGGAGCTCTACAAGAAGTACAATGTTATGCGCGGCCTGCGCAAGGCCGACAGCACCGGCGTGCTCGTGGGCCTTACCAATATCGGCAGCGTGCACGGCTACATCATGGACGAGGGTGAGAAGGTCCCGGTCGCCGGACGGTTGCGCTACAGAGGTATAGACGTCATTGACATCGTAGAGGGGTTTCAGCGGGACAAACGCTTCGGCTACAACGAGGTGGCCTACCTCCTTCTATTCGGCGGTCTGCCGAACGAGGGTCAGCTCAAACACTTCAGGGGGATGCTCGACGCCTGCCGTGACCTGCCGGAAGGGTTCATGGAGAACATGATCCTAAAGGCTCCCACGCCCAACATAATGAACAGCTTGGCGCGCTCGGTGCTCGCCAGCTACTCCTACGACGCCGATCCGGACTCCATCGACATAAAGAACGTTCTGCGCCAGTGCATAGAGCTCATCTCGCGCTTCACGACTTTTGTGGCCTACGGATATCAGGCTAAAGGCCACTTTTACGACAACAAGAGCCTAGTGATCCACAAACCGCAGGCCGGAATGAGCACCGCTCAGAACTTTCTGTACATGATACGCCCAGACTCCGCTTTCACGCAACTTGAGGCCGAGACGCTGGACTTGGCGCTTGTGCTCCACGCCGAGCACGGCGGCGGCAACAACAGCACCTTCGCGCTGCACGTCGTCTCCTCATCCGACACAGACACCTACTCGGCGATAGCGGCGGCGGTCGGATCGCTCAAGGGGCCCAAACACGGCGGGGCGAACATCAAGGTCTCCGGGATGATAGAAGACATAAAGGCCGGCGTGAAGGACTGGAAAGATGACGACGAAATATCTGACTACTTGGGCAAAATCATACGAAAAGAGGCTTTCGACGGGGCGGGGCTCGTCTACGGCATGGGCCACGCCGTGTACACATACAGCGACCCGCGCGCCGTTATACTGCGCCACAAGGCCGAGGAACTGGCCGCCTCCAAATCGTGTTTAGACGAGTACAACCTATTGCGCTCGGTGGAGAGACTCACCCAGGCGGTATTCGCGAAGGTCAAAGGCGGCAATAAAATCATGGCCGCCAATGTCGATCTCTACTCCGGTTTTGTCTACAATTTGCTGAACATCCCGAAAGAGCTCTACACGCCGATATTCGCCATAAGCCGCATAGCCGGCTGGTCGGCGCATAGGATAGAGGAGATCATCTGCGGCGGGAGAATCATGAGGCCGGCTTACAAGAGCGTTTCGGAGGAGAGGGCGTTTATCCCACTGGCCGACAGGTAGGTATGGCTTTTTTTTACAAAAAAAATCCATAGTACAGCTTTGCCGAAATTTATATTAATACTTTAAGGTTACGAGACGGTATCTATGTTCCAAAGCCAAACATGTGAATCAGAAATCAGAAAGTAGATACAAGCAATGAGTACTAGTAGAAGCGACATAGCCCAGTCTATTGCCTCTGTTGAGCGCGAGCCTTATGCCCGCGAAGCGCCCAACCCAAAGCCGTCGTCTCAGCCGCCTTTGCGCGGCGACACCGCTGTAAACGAGACCGCTCTGGAACTTCTCAACCTCTTCGGTCGCAAGGCAGAGAATATCTACTCCGTTTGCGGCATAGAGCAAGAATTCTTCCTCATAGACAGGGGCTGGTACAATAAGCGTACAGACCTCATGCTGACCGGTCGTACGCTTGTAGGGGCGCCGTCGCCCAAAACAAAATATTGGCGGTTTGAAGGACAATGCGGTGGTTTAATAAATGAGCGTGTTCTCCATTACGTAAACGACGTCATTGCCGAGGAAACAAAGCATAGCGTCAGTAACGTTGGCGTCAGTTCGGATGTCTATAGTAACGGGGCCGCGCCCAATCAGTACTGGTTCGTCCAGAAGCGCGAGGCATCCGACATCACGATCTGCAGCAATCTGTTGCTGACGGACATAATGAAAAAGGTCGCCCTGCGGCATAATTTAGTCTATTTGCCGCACGAAAAGCCTTTCGCCGGAGTCAACGGCAGCGGGAAACACCTCTATTGGTCGCTCTCGGACGACAAAAGCGGCAATCTGTTTAAACCGGGCGATACCATAGATGAGAACCTGCTTTTCCTGACGTTGTTAGTCTCGGTGATACACGCGGTATATCGCCACGGCGATCTGCTGCGCGCCGCGTCCGCGTCCGCCGGCAACGAGAGGCAGTTGGGTGTAAACGAGGCTCCGCCGGTCGTAATAAGCGTTTCCTTAGGCGAACAGCTCACGAAAATAATCACCATGATAGAGGCCGGAAAAACGGAAAAGGGGAAGAAGCGCGACTTTGCCGACCTCGGCGCAGGTCTGTTGCCAAAATTCACGTATGATGCGACAGACCGTGGCCGCGTCTCTCCTGTCGTGTTTAACGGAGATAGATTTGAATTAAGAACGTTGGGCGGCGCAACGGACGTCTCTACCGCCGTCACGATTGTAAACACAATCGTGGTCGACTCAATGAAAACGGTCTGCGAGCGGATAAAGAAAGAACTCAACAAAAATAAAGGTGATAAAGACGCTGACCCTCAATTATCCGCCGCCGTTTTGAACGTCCTCTCCGCCGTAATCAAAGAATCAAAATCCGTCCTATTTGACGGCGACAACAACTCAAACGAGTGGGTGAAAGAGGCGCAGAGTCGCGGCCTCCCAAACGTCACGTCCACCCCGGAAGCCCTAAAGGCGTTCATCACCCCCAAAGCCGTCGAACTCTTCGGACGTCACAAGGTATTCTCGGAAGCCGAACTCAAGGACTTGTACAACGCTCGGATCGATCAGTACAATAAAACGATTGACATTGAGATCAAAGCACTGACGGATATAGTCAATACTCAGGTGCTGCCGGCCGCCTACAACTACCAGACGGATATCGCGAGCGGCTTGGAGGTGCTGAGGGTGCTGGCCGACGACATGACCATAGAAATGACGGACGGAGCGTTGGAAGACCGCAAGGAGATGTTCGAGAAGCTCACCGCTGACATATACTACCTCCGCAAGAATCTGAAAGAATTGACGGCGATGGCGGATAAAGCGCGCGGGATGGGGGCGCCGGAGAGGGCCGCGTATCTACACAAAGAGATCAAACCGCAGATGAACCGCGTCAGGAAGCATGTCGACGCGCTGGAGGGGTGTATGCCGGACGAGTCGTGGCCGCTGCCGAAGTATAAGGAGATGCTGTTTATTTTGTGATTTATCATAGAGTTATGTACGTAATTATTAAATTAATGACGCCAATCCGGTTTATAAATTAATATTCATTTTACACAATAAAATCCCCAATAGGTCGTATATTGATATAATGACCCTAAAACCAATTATATCAATCATGGGAGGCGAAGGCGCCTATGCGTACCGCGACTTTAGTGACGGTAAAGCCCGTTTTGCGTTGTTTAACAGCCTGGGTTTTGTTTCTCGGAGGTGTCATGATCAGCGGTTGCTCACCAGATAAGGACGTGAATCCGGCCGGCGCGGCGTCGGACGGGTCTTTCGGCGAATTGTTCAAACCGGTTGATGACGGGCAGCCCGCCTATCCCGCTCCGGAACAGCCTCTCGCCGCGGCGGACGCCAAGGAGAACTTCCATATCTATCTCGCTTTCGGGCAATCGAATATGGAGGGTCAGAATTGGAACGGTTCGTCTATTGTTTACAACGATGCGATTCCCATGGCTTACAAGGAGAATGTCGACCCGCGTTTTCAGGTGATGGCGGCCGTAGGCGGCTCTTATAAGATTTCCAACTCCCAAAACGAGCAACGGGTCAAAGGTCAGTGGTACAAGGCCGTGCCGCCGCTGGTAAGGAATAATACCGGATTGTGTCCCGCCGACTATTTCGGCAGGAAGTTGGTCGCCGGGATACCCGACGCCAATATAAAGATCGGCGTCATAGCTGTCGCCGTCGCCGGGGCAGCCATAGAGGGTTTTGAAAAGGGGAGCGGCGCGAATACCTATTTCAGTACGCAAGAGAGTTGGATGAAGAACACCGCCGCCTTGTATGACAACAATCCATATAACCACCTCGTGACGCTCGCGAAAGAGGCGCAAAAAATCGGCGTCGTCAAAGGTATCATAATGCATCAAGGCGAGTCCGGCGCAAAGAGCGGCAATTGGGCGCAAAAAGTGAAGGGTATCTATGACAATTTGCTGATTGATTTGGGGCTTCCGGCCAACTCCATACCGTTCATAGCCGGCGAGCCGTACGGCGCCGCCAATAATCAGAATAACGCCGCGACTATCAAGGGTCTGACGAACACAATGACCGCCAAACTGCCGAGCGGCGACAACGTGGCGCATGTTGTTTCATCGAGCGGTTGCTCGTCCGGCGGCGACAACCTGCACTTCAGTTACGAAGGGTATAAGACATTGGGCGAACGGTACGGGCAGAAGATGCTTGAGTTGAACTATAGCAATCAATCGCCTACTTCTGTTAAGAATGTGACGACGCGGCCGGATTGAATTCAAATGCCGAAAAGTTTGACGTATGTGTTTTTGCGCCGCCGCCGAGCGGCGCATGTTTAAAAACATTCCCAAGTTACTCACCCAAAAAACATTTGACTCTGTTTCCTCCAATAATGTATATTATAATACATTGATTTTGCGTGGAAAAACAATAAACAATTAAGACGAATGCGGGTAGTGTAATGGCAAAGCGTAAGCCTTTTTACAACGCAGCGATTGTTGCCGCAAGGTTGGTTGTCTTCGGTTCAATAGCAGTCGCATTCGGGGCGCTTCTCGCGCCGGTACAAGCGCAGCCGCCGGTAACTTCGGCGCCGGAAGCGGTTCACGTACAAGAGGCTGCTATTGCGGTTCCAGCGCAGCAACAACCGCTCGACGAGTCCAATATTGCCGCGTACGTGTTAGGCGCGAAAGACCCGGCGCTCAACAAGGCTATGTCCGTAAGGTTAGTCATAGCGTTGGCGAACAGCGGGCGCTATCAGGCGGCGGAGAATTATATGGAATTTTTTGATCAGGCGGTTGAGGCGCAAAAAAAAGGCGCGGCGCAATTGGACGTCAATCTGATGAAAACGCTTGGAAAACAGCTTGGAGTTGATTATGTTTGCGTTGCGGAGATAGTGACCGTGTTCGGCGAGTATCGGACGTTTGCGTATCTGTTGAGGGTGAAAACGGCGAAGAGCGCGGCGGAAGGTTCTTCTGACTTGCCGCTGAAAACATTGTCGGACCTGACCGCCGCGTCGGAACAGATTGTGGAGTCTATGTTTAAGAAAGAGACGCTATCGGCAGCCGCGGTTGCGCCGTCCGCGCCGCCGCACTCTTCCGAACCGCCAGCGCCATACATTTCGTCCGATGAACCGGCGAGGGGGGAAGCGGTTGAATTTGTTTCCAAGCGGAGGTCCAAAACGGGATTTACGCTGGGTTACGGATTTTCCGGCGACGCGAGCATCATGCAATTAGGCGGCGTACATATATACCCCATTACCGAAGATGTCATATCGCTTGCCGTGGAGACCAATTTCCGGTTGGGCGAGTGGAACAGCCGTTTCGACACCTACTATGAAACTATTTCGTATTACGGCGTGAATATTCCGGCTCTGTGTAAGTTTGAAAATAGCGTGTTTTTTGCGGAAACCGGCGTTTCCTTAGACGTACTTTCCGCCAAAAACGAGAGGACGTCCGAGAGCGTATGGATGACCAATGTGGGAGCGGTCGTGGGCGCCGGTTTGACGTTTAATAAAGGATATGCGCAATATTTTTATAGGTTTAGCTACGGCACGGCTTATTATTCGCACGTGTTTGGGATACGGCAGTTATTTTAGCGGAGTTAGGAGGCAGATGTGTTTATTCGACGGAGACAAGCGCTTCTTTTGTTGACTGCGATTTCCGTTTGCGCGGTTTGGATATTGGGGTGCTTGGATAACAGCCTGAGCGCCGCGCTCACTAAGGAATTCGTACCCGACGCCCCGTTAATATTCGTTGATTCGATGTCGACGTCGTCGAGCAGCATCACCGTAAAATGGTTGCCGGTTTCCGGAGCCATGGGTTATCGCGTGTATCGCAGTACAAGTTCTTCCGGTAATTATGTTTTGGTGGGGAACGGCACGTCTTCCACGTCATATACGGATAGCAATCTGTTATATGGCACGACTTATTATTACAAAGTATCCGCCTGCAACGGATCAGGCGAGGGTTCTCAATCGAATTATTGTGACGCGAGCACCATACTTAACGCTCCGACGAACGTATCGGCGAATTCTACGTCGTCGAGCAGCATCACCGTGACTTGGTCGCCGGTTTTCGGAGCCATAGGCTATCGTGTGTATCGCAGTACGAGTTCTTCCGATAATTATACGCAGGTGGGGAGCGGCACGTCTTCCACGTCATATACGGATAATAACAATCTGTCGTCCGGCACGACTTACTATTACAAGGTATCGGCCTACAACAATCGTTCCGTGGAAAGCGCGCTCTCCTCTTATGTCAGCGTGATGACAATACTTAGCACCCCGCCAAACGTATCCGCGAGTTCGACGTCGTCAAGCAGTATCACCGTAAGTTGGCCGTCGGTCAACGGGGCTACCGGATATCACGTATATCGCAGCGCGAGCGCTTCCGGCAATTATACTCAGGTGGGGGACGTAACCGATACCACGTCATACACGGATACCGGATTGGATCCGGGCATGACTTACTATTATACCGTATCGGCCTACAACGGCGCCGGTGTGGAAAGTTTACAATCTTCCAATACTTACGCGACGACCGGTTTCAATTCCCCGTCGAACGTATCCGCGACCGCGTTGTCGTCGAGCAGTATCTCCGTAAGCTGGTCGCCGGTCAGCGGGGCTGAGGGATACTATGTGTATCGCAGTACAAGCTATTCGGGTAGTTATTATAAAGTAGCAACGGCATATTCCACGACATGTAAGGATGATAACGTGTCGCCCGGCGCGACCTACTATTACAAAGTATCGGCCTACAGTGGCGCCGTGGAGAGTTCGCAATCTTCCCCGCCGGCGTCGGCGACGACCACGCTTAACGCCCCGGCAAACGTATCGGCGAATTCGACGTCGCCGCGCAGTATCACGGTTAATTGGTCGGTTGTCAGCGGGGCTACCGGATACCGTGTGTATCGCAGTACAAGCGCTGACGGCGTTTATAATGAGGTGGGAACTTCCGCTTCCTCACCGTATACGGATAATAACAATCTGACAGTTGGCACAACTTACTATTACAGGGTATCGGCTTACAACAGCACGGTGTCAAGTTCGCAATCTCCTCCGACGGCGCCCGTGACGATCATGGCTGATGACATGTTTCTGGCGATCCCGGTTGTGGGGCCGGACGACGATTGAGATTATAACGCAAGTTATGTTTATTTAACATTTTTTTGAAGGAACTATTATGAGTTTGTTTACACGGCAGAGACGGACGCTTTTGTTGGCAGCGGCGGCGGCAATTGTGATTGCCGCGCATAATGTTTCTTACGCGCAGTCCGGTGGACTCATGGGCGCGGCGGCGCCGCAACAAGCGGCCCCCGCGCAACAAACGGCGCAACCGCAGGATCAATACCCGGCGCCGCAGGTAACGCAACCCGCGCCGGCGCATGTTGCGCCGCCCAAGAAACCTGATATAGCGGTTTACGTCTTCGGCGCGGAAGACCCGGCTCTCAACAAAGCGGCGGCTACCCGGTTGATCATCGCGCTGAACAACAGCGGGCGCTATCAGGCGGCGGATAATTACAGGGAGCTTTTCGATCAGGCGGTTGCGGCGCAAAAAGGCGGCGCGGCGGCTGTGAACTTCAAGCAGTTCAGGAAACTTGGAGAGCAGGCCGGCGTTGAGTACGTCTGCGTGGCGGAAATCACGACCGTCTTCGGCGAAAAACAGATGTCCGGCCATATCTTGAAAGTAGGCGTAACAGGGATCGCCGCGATCGGCGCCGCCGATATACCGTTTAAAACGTCGGCGGATCTTACCGCTGCCGCCGAACAACTGGTCGACGCGATGGCTCCGAGATCCAACCGTCTCGGCACGCTCAGCGACGGCAGAGACGGCAGGATATACAAAACGGTGAAAGTAGGCGGCGCGACGTGGATGGCGGAAAACCTCAAATATAAGACGGCGAGCGGTTCCTGGTGCTATTACGGAAACACCGATTCGTCCAATTGCGAAAAATACGGCGGCAGGCTCTACGACTGGAATACGGCGACCGCTGTCTGCCCCTCCGGATGGCACCTCCCGTCCCGTCAAGAGTGGAAAAATATTGTCGCGACGGCGGGTGATTCATCCACAGCCGGCAAGAAGCTTAAGTCGGCGACCGGATGGACGAGCGGCAACGGTACGGATAATTACGGTTTCGCGGCTCTGCCCGGCGGTTACCGAGCCAATAACGGCGGTTTCGACAACGTCGGCAACGGTGGCAATTGGTGGACATATACGGAAAACGGCAGCGCCTACGCCTACGCGCTGCGCATGTCCTCATATGACGACAGCGTGGGCGAAAGTTACAATTACAAAGACTACGGATTTTCGGTGCGTTGCGTTATGGATAACTAACGCGGTGCGGACAAGGTATCGCGGGTAGAAGTTGCCCGCGATACCTCGTAAAACTTCGATTATCACGACGAAAACGCCAAAAACAGAGCCAAGCCGATCATTGCCAAACCCAAAAGCAACTTCACCAACGTCATGCGCTTCTGCATCATTTTGGACAAATCCGTCCACTTCATACCGTAGTAGGCCGCGACCATTACCGCCAAAAGCGGCACCACGAAGATGAAGTTGTACATTATCAGGTACAGCCACCCGATCAACTTCATCTCCCCGTCCGACGACCGCGTCATCAACACTATCGTGGGCAAGTACACTTGGCCCGTGCAGACCGCCTCCAAGAGCGTCACCAAAAAGCCCGTGACTACTGTGCCGATAAGGAGACGTCCGCCCTTCATATTTTCCGTGATGATTTTATGTATGCGCAGCTTAACCGACTTGGGCAGTTGCAGCTTTATATCCTTCGCGTCGCCGCTCTTATTGTAACGCAAAGCGTCTACAAGGCTGATTATCCCGACAATCCCGGCCAGCGCCACCGCCGACCACTTTATCACGCGCGACACCCAGAAGTATTGATCCAGCATTGTGATTACTTTGAACGCTCCGATACCCAATAGCAGATAGGTTACAAAGACCGTGGCCGAGAAAGTAAGCCCTACCGCGAGCACCTCGGTACGTTTGCGCTTTTGCGTTGCCAAAAAAGAGACCAAGAAGATGATCGTCGCGATTGCGCACGGGTTTATCGCGTCCACAAGCGCCGCCGCCATGATGCTGAGAAACGAGAATTTATTGAAACGGTCCTTGAGCGCCGCGTTCACGTCGCCCGCCGGTTCCTCGACCGCTATGGTGAGACGGCGCTGCGGGTCGTTCAAATACTCCTCAATCATAGCGCGCCCGTGAGCCATGATGGACTCGTAGCCCAAAAGAACGGTGTCCGGCAGGAAAAGCTCCTGCGGAGCGGGATTCGCCACTTTGTACTGCTTTTCCATTCGGATCATCAGCTCGTAATCGCTGCTGTTTTCGGTGTCGTAGTAGTTTATTTTGAGCTTATCGGCAAATTCTTGCCCAATAGGGGCAAGCAACGTGTGCTTGATCTCCTGACACTCGCCGCAGGTGGAGGAGCCAAAGAAGTAGAGTTCGAGGACATCGGATGTGTTTTGGTCCTCCGCGTTCGCGACCGCGGTAACTGTCAAGATAGTCGCCATTGCCAAAAACATGATGGCAAGTGTCATTGCCGAACATGTTGACTTCATTGATTTTACAGATTGTGTCATTACATAACCCTTTTGGGATGATTGTGTTATAGTATTCAATAAAATAAATCCCCGCCGCTACAAAGTCAAAATAAATTTATCTGCCGCCAGCGCCGCCAGCCCCGCGACCATTTCCGCCTTCAGGATCGCCCCCATCCGCCCCGTGTACTTGTCAAAGTCCGCCCTGAACGCCAGCATCATCCAACTGATATGCAACGGCAGCACAGCAACCACGCAAACGCCGGTATAGACCATCCCGAAATGCTCAAAAACGAGCGACGGCGCCCACATAGCCGCTAGGTATACGCCCCCGGCAGATATCAAAATCCGCCTGATTATAGGGCGCGGCAGCGCCGCCGAGGTCGCAAACCCAGCCGCCCTGTCGCCCTCGGCGTCCTGAACGTCCTTTACCAGCTCTCGGCAAAAATTCAGTAAAAACGCCAAAAGCGCCGGGGCAAAAAGTATTTTTGTATTGGGATGCGGCAAACTGCCGAAGATGAGCGCGTATGCGGTCAGGAGGGCCACGACTATGTTTCCGACGAGCCGCGTGCGCTTAAAGTTGATTGAGTACAAGGTGAGGAGCATAAGCGGGATGAGCGCCGCGGTAGCGTGGAAGAGGGACGCCGCCGCCGCGCAGACAAGCGACAGCGCGGCGAGCGCCGCCGCGAACACGACCGCCGACCCGACGCTCACGGCGCCGGTAACGAGCGGCCTGTTCGGGTGGCTCACACGGTCGGTCTCCACGTCCAAGGCGTCGTTTATGGCGTTGCCGTAAGCCGTTGCCGCCATGGCGGCGAGTATCAGCAGTACGGCGTTGCGCAAAACCGCGCCGCCCCCGTAGGCGGCAGGCGTCGCGAAGCCGGTCAGCCACATCCCGAGCAGCACCGCGCAACCGACAATCGCCGTGTTGAGCGGGCGGGCTAATTTTACGTAAGCTATTGTAACTTTGACCATATTGACCATGATGGAGGAAAAATAATTGAATGGCAAGGTAAAAGAGGTAAAACATAGGTGGATTCTTCTTGCGGCGGTGACGGCCTTAGGTTTTTTCGCCGACATCGGGACAAAGTATCTGGCGGTCACCCGGCTCGAAGAGAGGGTGCCGGTCAACGTGTTGGGCGAGTACCTGCAGTGGCTGCTGGTCTACAACGAGGGGGCGGTCTTCGGAACCAAACCGCCCGGCTTCTTCTCGTGGATGCATCCGAGCGTCTTCCTGTCCATCTTCATGCTCTTCGCGATATCGTTCCTGATCTTCTACTATAGGGCGCTGAAGAAGAACGAGGTTCTGATGCACATCGGGCTGATGCTGGTGCTGCCCGGGGCTTTCGGCAACCTCTACGACCGCTTAATCCACGGCAAGAGGGGCGTGGTGGACTTCATAAGGATGGGCTTCCCGCCGGACAACTATTGGTTCATCTACAACGTCGCCGACATCTTCGTCACGGTAGGCGTGGCGGTGATGCTGATCAACTTCGTGATGGAGGCGGTGCAAAAAAAACCTGCGGGTGAAGCGGCGGCGGAACCTGCGGGGGAAGCAAAAACGGAAGCGGTTGCAACGGCGTCCGGGGAAATGACGGCGGCGCCGCCGATGGAAGCGGCGGCAGCGACGGATAACGCGGAGCCGGATGGTATCACTAAAGGGGCTGACGCTGGAATTATCAGTGAAGAAAAGTAAGTAAATTATTATATGGACTATCTCGTCGACAACGACCGTAACGGACAGCGATTAGACGTGTTTCTTACCGACGCGCTGGGCGGGCCCTCGCGCTCCGGCGTTCAGAGGATTATCGCCGACGGGCATGTGTCCGTCAACGGCAAACCGACCGTCAAAAAGAATGCCGATGTCGCCGCCGGAGACGTTGTAACCGTCGACGACGGGGCCGAAGCCGCCGTGCGAACGTGCTACGACGACGCGCCGCTGCCGCAGGATATTCCGCTTGACATATTGTATGAGGACGATTACATCGCGGTGATCAACAAGCCCGCCGGATTGGTCGTCCACCCCGGGCGGGGGAATACCAACGGGACGGTGGTCAACGCGCTGCTGCATAGATTCGGCGCCGGTAACGTGTCGTCGGGCTACGATAACTACAGGCCGGGGATCGTCCACAGGCTCGACAAAGACACATCCGGAGCGCTCATCGTCGCCAAGACCGACACCGCCCACGCCGCGTTCGCCGAACTGTTTCTGTCACGCGCCATAAACAAGGTCTACACCGGATTCTGCGTAGGCCCGCGTCCGTTGGAGCACGAAGTGATCGATCTACCGCTCGCCGCAAGCCAACGCGAGCCGGTCAAACGTGCCGTGGACAAGCGTAAAGGCAAACCGGCGGTGACCGAGTATGTGTTAAAAGATTTTATCTGCGGAATAGCATTGATGGAATTCACGCTGCATACAGGGCGCACCCACCAAATACGTGTTCATTGTGCTTATAAAGGCTTTCCCATTGTGGGGGATGATTTGTACGGTGGATCGCGTGAGGCGGTACTCAAAATCCAGCCTATGGAAAGACCGTTCGCGTACAGCATATTTAAATGTTTTGAAAGACAAGCATTGCACGCCATGTCGCTCTCGTTTGTCCATCCGTTGACACATGAGAGCGTAAAGGTTACAGCGCCTTATCCTGATGATTTTAAGAGAGCGTTGGGAATATTTTCTAGATAATAAAATCAAAATCTTTTAAAATCAAATTCATTTTTAGACGAAAGGGCGCGATAAATCGCGCCCTTTCATAGGATATGCGGGGCTAAACCCCGCATATAAAGTCAACGTCAACGTCAAAATCGGTGTTTTTAGCCTTTGACTT
>JAITFI010000065.1 GCA_031281485.1 Chitinispirillales bacterium
AAGTCAAAGGCTAAAAACACCGATTTTGACGTTGACGTTGACTTTATATGCGGGGTTTAGCCCCGCATATCCTATGAAAGGGCGCGATTTATCGCGCCCTTTCGTCTAAAAATGAATTTAAAGACTTTGATTTTAAAAGATTTTAAAGACTTTGATTTTAAAAGATTTTGATTTTGACCGCCTATATATTATTTTTATAAATTGACCGTCATAACAATACAAAACATACATAGGAGCGTATCATGGAAAACTTTGTATTTCAGAACAAAACAAAGATCGTTTTCGGTCGCGGTACCGAGTCCAAGGTCGGCGAGGAGACCGCCGCTTTCGCCAAGAAAGTGCTCCTGCACTACGGCGGGGGGAGCGTCAAGAAAAGCGGGCTTTACGACAAAGTCACAACCTCCCTCAAAAATGCCGGGGTGGAGTATATAGAACTCGGCGGCGCGCAGCCCAATCCGCGCCTCAGCCTTGTTAAAGAGGGGATAGAACTCTGCCGCAAGCACGGCATCAAGTTCCTGCTCGCCATAGGCGGCGGCAGCGCCATAGACTCCGTCAAGGCGATGGCGGTGGGCGTCCCGTACGACGGCGATGTGTGGGACTTCTACTGCGGTAAGGCGGTACCGACCGCCGCGCTCGACGTGGGCACGGTGCTGACGATCCCGGCGGCGGGCAGCGAGTCCAGTCCTAGTTCGGTCATCACAAACGAGAACGGCGGTCTGAAGCGCGGGCTGACCTGCGAACTCATCCGCCCCGTCTTCTCCATCCTCAATCCGGAGCTGACCTTCACGCTGCCCGCCTACCAAACTGCCTGCGGCGCGGCGGACATCATGGCGCACATCATGGAGCGCTACTTCACCACTACTAAGCAGGCCGACTTCACCGACCGCCTATGCGAGGCCACGATGAAGACAATCATACACAACGTCCCCGAATGCCTGAAAGACCCGCACAACTACGACGCTCGCGCCGAGGTGATGTGGGCGGGCTGCGTAGCCCACAACGACTTGCTCGGCACGGGGCGCAACCAAGACTGGGCCTCCCACCAGATAGAGCACGAACTGAGCGGCATGTACGACGTGGCGCACGGCGCGGGGCTTGCCGTGATATTCCCGGCGTGGATGAAGCACGTCTACAAGAGTAATGTAGGCCGCTTCGCGCAGTTCGCCTCGCGCGTGTGGAACATAGAGATAGATTTCCACAATCAGGAGAAGACCGCGCTGGCGGGCATAGCCGCCTTAGAGCGCTTTTTCTCGTCCATAGGCCTGCCCGTCAGGTTAAAGGATATGAGCATAGGCGAGGAGAAACTGCAAGAGATGGTGGACAAATGCACCGGAAGAAACGGCGCGGCGACGGTTGGCGGGTTTGTGCCGCTTCATAGTAAGGATATTTTGGAGATACTAATGCTGGCGAGGTGGTAATAAAGCCAAATCTTTAAAATCTTTAAAATCAAATTCTTTTTAAGACGAAGCCCCTTCGGGGCTTCATAGATAAATTCGGGGCTAAACCCCTCATTTTCAGTCAAAATCAAAATCAAAGTCAAAGAGAGGGGATTGACCATGTTGGACATAAAAGGCAAATGGGCGCTTATCACAGGCGCGAGTCGCGGCATCGGGCGGCAGGTCGCTATGGCTTTGGCGGAAAAAGGGTGCAACCTCATACTGCACAGCCGCCAAAAATCCAACACCGACGCCATCAAAAACGATCTGTCGAAACACAGCGTCAAACTTCTGCAAGTAGAGGCGGAACTATCCGACATTGCCCGTGTAATCACGCTTGCCGATGAAGTAGAAAACCTATCCGGCGGCCTCGACATCCTCTACAACAACGCGGCGATCATGACGCAGTACCGCCCCGACATCTACTCGGCTACGGAGAGCGAGTACCTCCGGAGCTTCACGGTCAACACCATAGCCCCGATAACGCTATGCAACGCGATTATCCCCAAGATGATAAAACGCGGATTCGGGCGAGTGGTCAACGTAACATCGGGAATAAAAGACGAGCCGCAGCTTATGCCCTACGCGGCCTCAAAAGCGGCGCTTGACAAATACGTATACGACATGGCCCCGCATCTCAAAGGTACGGGCGTACTGATGAATCTGATGGACCCCGGCTGGCTGCGCACCGACCTCGGCGGCCCGAACGCGCCGAATCCGGTAGAGTCCGTCATCCCGGGGGCGCTTGTTCCGGTGCTACTTGACATTGGCGATGAAACCTGCGGGAAATTCTATCACGCGCAAGACTATAGAAGTTGATTTTGATGTTACTTTGATTTCGGTGTTGATAAAGACTTTGACTTTATCAACGCCGCCGACCTCACCGCCGCTCCGGCGACCACAATTCCCAAGCACAGCCACACAACCCAATCCCCGAATCTATTGTACAGAGTCTTCACCCGATAAACGCAGACATCCCGCACCATCATATCACGAGTGTAAAGCCCCGTTTTTTCAGTTATTCGCCCATACGGGTCAACGAACATGCTTATCCCCGAATTTGCCGACCGCGCCAGCGTTATCCCGTTCTCTATCGACCGCGTCTGCGCCATGACCGCGTGCTGGTACGGCCCGGACGTCCGCCCGAACCAACCGTCGTTCGTTACGTTGACGAGCAGATTCGTCGAATCTTTCAGCCGCCGCCTTACAAAATCCGGGAAGATTATCTCGTAGCAGATATACGGGGCGATCTCCAAGTTCTCGTTTATGCGGAAGACCGACTCGCTCTCACCTCTTTTGAAGCTCGCGCCGCCGAGGTTCACCCTTGACAGGATGGGAAACTTCGCCTCAAACGGCATTATTTCAGAGAACGGCACCAAGAGAATCTTGTGGTAGCGGAGCAGACTGTCTCTATCGACATCGGTTAAGAATACTGTGTTGTAGCTGTTGTAGTCTCGCTTTGTCTCTGCTTCGTTGACATAATCCCAATGCAGAGCGCCGGCTACAATCGGGGCGTTCGCGTTTCTCGCCCAATCCAGCACTTGTTGCCTTATTTCGGGACGTCTGTCTAAGTAACACATCAGCGCGCTCTCCGAGAATATCATAATGTCGGGTTTATACTTTGCCGCAACTTTGACCATGCTGTCGCTAACCGTCACGGCGGTATCGAGCGAGCCTCTGCCCCAGTGGAACTGGTCCATGTAGCTCTGTACGATCGCGATCTTGGAGACGGGCGTTTGCGGCGCTTTGGCGTACATCCTGACCGCGCCCCACGCAAAGATCGCCAATATCAGCGCCGCCCACACGATGACGTTGCGCCGTTGACGCCGCGTGTCGGCGCCCGACTTATATGCCCTTAGCAACTCCCACAACGCAATGTTGCCGACTACGATGATGTAGGAGAGCCCCCACACGCCGGTGACAGACGAGAGCTGCGCGAGCGGCAGAATCCCTACCGCGCTGTAGCCGAGGTACGACCACGGGAAGGCGAGGTCGGTCGTCGTCCTGAAATACTCCACGAGCACCCATACCGCCGGATATACGAAAATGTATAGGCGGGGGAGGCGGCGCATTGAGTAGCGGAAGGCGAGCGCGGCGGCGAAGTAGAGAGCGCCCCACACGAGCGATATCAGCGCCACGCCGATGAGTATCAATATCCAGAATCCGCCGGCGGTGTCAAAGCCTATCCAGTAGTATTGGCCAAGTGTCATCGCGGCGCAGTGGAGGTACGTATGGATGAGCGCCCTGCGGCGCGGCGCCCTTGTCGAAAAGTAGAAAAACGGGATCAGCGCGGCGAAGGCCAACAGCGGCATGGGCGTAAGCGCGGGGTGCAGCATGCCGCTGAACGGCGGCAGGCAGAGCGAGTAGAGCAGCCCGCATAAGATCGGGATCCAAAAGCGGTTTGCTCCGGTGTAGTAGGCGTCGATTTTTTTGAGTATCACTTGCAACATCTGAACCCGGTGTATAAATATTTTTTGTCTTTGTCAAGTGTCACGCCGGATTCGCAATCGCTCTCATCGGCGCCGCTCTGGTAGAACCCGCCGAGCGCCTGCGCTTTGGCGGTGTTGGACGACGTCCACTCGGCGGCGTTGCCGCTCATGTCGTAGATGCCAAGAGCGCCGACGCACTCGCTGAACGCGCCGGTGGGCATAAGCGCGTTTTTTGACTTGGGGTTGCCGAGCGTGTTGCACTTAGTGTTCACGTATTCGTCGCCGTACGGGTAGGAATTGCCGTCTAAGGATTTATATTTGCTGCCGTTCCGGCAGGCGCGTTTCCACTCGTCGGGCGCGCAGAGCCTCTTGCCGACGCTCTCGCAGGTCTTGGCCGCCTCGTGCCAGCTCACGTTTGTGAGCGGGGTTGCGCCTTGAAGATTCGGCCATTCGTACTTGTCAACGCAGAACTTCCCGTTCCCCACCGCGGCCATGTCTTGGGGGCATATTATTACACGTATTGTGTCGGTGGCGGTGTTGCCGTCGGCGTCGGTCACGCGGAAAACCGGCGACGCGTATGTTTTGAACACGCGTTCAACCTCGCCCGACGATTCGGAGCTCCAATCGAAGACGCCGTCGCCGTCAAAGTCCCACTCGTACTTTACGATCTTTCCGTTCGGTGAGCTGCCCATACCGATCAGCCACACCTTGCCGTCGGATTTTGGCACGACGTCCGCCCCGGCGTTGGCGGTGGGGCGCAGGCTTGTCACGCTGACGGTCGCGGTATCGCTGGCCGCCGAGCCGTCGGCGAGCCTCACCGTGAAGACCGCCTTGTGGTCGCCGGATTTTGTGAAGGTATGCGAGACGGCGGCGTTTTCCGTCATAACGTAATCCGGCTTCCCGCTGTTGGAGATATGCCACTCGTACCGCGTGATCTGGCCCTTGCGGCTCTTGGCTTCTCCGAGCAGGTTGACAGGTTTGTTGAGCGTGGTTTTGTAGGGTCCGCCGGCGCTCACCGATACGCCGCCGGGCACGACCCCGATCTTCACCGTTTGCGCGGCGAGCGTCCCCTTATCGCCCATAATTTCGCATGTCACTAAGAATTCGCCCGTCTTTTCGATTACGGTAGTGACCTGCTGCACATCCGTTTTGGATATGAGCAAATCGCCGGCTCCGTCGAACCGCCACACGTATTTTGTCACGGCGGCGCGGCCGGAGGTGCCGCACTTGAGAGTGAACTCTTCGCCGGCGTATATCCGCCTCGGGCCGACGATTTGCTCAATCATAAAATCTTCAATCTGCTTAAACTGTAGAGACTGCGCGGCGCTTTTTAAGCTGTCGACCGGCATAGCCTGTACGGCGGGTCTCGCGGCGATATCCTTTGACGCCGGACGCGCCTCCGGAGGCTGGACGGTCCTTCTCCAAACCGTCTGCGTATCACCGGACACCGCCCCGTGATCGGGTTTGCACATGCCGTGCGCAATCGCCTTATCGACGACCGTCTCGCCGACCCAGTTCCTGAGCCGCTCTATCGCGGCGTTGCGTTCGCCGGTAACGGCCTCGTCCTCGGAAATTCCTGCCGCGTCAAGTACCACAACATCGCACGACGACAACTCTTTGGATTCCGCGCCGCGCTTAATAATGGCGCGCCCGCCCAAAACAAAGAACTCCGCAATCCGCCCCGACGCGTCTATCGTAAGCGCCGCGAATGTACCCGCCGCTATGCGTATCGTCATATCCCCGAAGCGGCACAGCACCGAACGCCCGCCCGCCGGTACGGCGAAGTAGTAGGCGCCGCTCTCCGCCGCCAACACGCAGCTGTCATTCTCGATGGGCGGCAAAAACCGAAGCAGCGACATCTCATTGACGAATATGTTGATACCGCCGGACGACACCTTGGCCTTGGACGCCTCCTTGGTAATGAGCGCGTTGTGGGGCATAAGCCGCATACCGACGGAGACCGGATAGGACTCGTTGCCGAGGCTGATCGAGACGTCGCCGACGATAATCCGCACTTCGGCCACGCCCTCGCCCTTCTTTTCCAGAGACGAGCAGGAGGAGGCGGCGAGCGCTAACAAGCAGGCGGCGGCGATACGGGCTACTAGGCGTTTGGCGGAGCGTTTTGGCACGGGCGTTTCTTTCGGGATATGGGTGACATATACGGTCTAATTATTGATTATAATATATATCAGTGCGCGGATAAATAGCAACGATTATTTGATTTTAACAATGATTTTAATATATATTATATAATATTCATTATTTGTTAACAATAACCCAAATTCACCGTTTTCCGGGGAGAGTACATTATGAAAGTACGCGCAATCCTAACCGCCGTAACCGCCGCGTTGTTGTGCGCTGGTCTGGCCAACGCGCAGACCGACGCCGCCCTAAAGCCCGTCCAGCTGAAGAAACCCGACCTGACCCGCAAGGCCACGCTCATGGAGGCCCTGTCGAAGCGGATGTCCACCCGCGAGTTCGGCGCCAAGAAGCTTTCAGACCAAGAACTGTCCGACCTCCTATGGGCCGGTAACGGCATCAACCGCGCCGATAAGGGCGGCAGGACGGCTCCGTCGGCCCGCAATGTCCAAGACATCGACATCTACGTGATACTGCCGGAGGGGGCCTACCTCTACGACGCCAAGAAGAACGAACTGACGCCCGTTGCCGCCGGAGACCACCGCCAGATCATCGCCCAGCAGGCCTTCGTCGCCACGGCGCCGGTCAACCTGCTCCTTGTCTCCGATTACAGCCGCTTCCCCGGCGGCGCGAACGACGCGGGAACGGCCTCCATGGCCGCGCTCGACGCCGGAACCGTATCGCAAAACATCTCCCTCTTCTGCGCGGCGGCAGGGCTCGTAACAGTTCCGAGGGCAATGATCGACGCCGAAAAGACGGCGGCGGCGCTGAAACTCAAGCCGACGCAAAAGGTGTTGCTGAATCATCCGGTCGGGTATCCTAAATAAAATCTTTTTAAATCCTTTAAAATCTTTTAAAGTTAAATTCTTTTTTAGACGAAGCCTTCGGCTTCATAGAATATGCGGGGCTAAACCCCGCATATATAAAATCAAAGTCAAAGGCTAAAAACGCCGATTTTGACTTTGACTTTGATTTTGATGTTGACTTTATATGCGGGGTTTAGCCCCGCATATCCTATGGAAGGGCGCGATTTATCGCGCCCTTCCGTCTAAAAAAGATTTAAAGATTTTAAAGATTTTGATAATGTATATTTATAAGATGAAAACGACCGTCTTGCACTCCGTTCACGCCTCGCTCGGCGCTAAAATGTCCCCGTTCGGCGGGTATGACATGCCCATCCAGTACGCCGGGGGTATCATAGCCGAGCACAACGCGGCGCGTTCCGGAGCCGCCCTCTTTGACACCTGCCACATGGGTGAGTTCATGTTGAGCGGCCCCTCCGCCGCTGTCGATCTCGACCGCCTGCTGAGCAACGATGTGGCCAATTTGGCGGTAGGCGCCTGCCGGTACGGGTTCCTGTGCAACGACGGCGGCGGGGTGATCGACGACTTGATCACCTACAGGATAGCGGAAACCGAGTTCATGGTAGTGGTGAACGCCTCCGGCGAAGACGGCGACTTCAACTGGATTAAAGAGCGCGTCTCCAAAGATACGACCGTAGAGAACCTGTCGCACGCCACGGCCAAGATAGACCTGCAAGGCCCCAAATCCCCCAAAATAGCCGCGTCCCTGCTCAAACACCCGCTAAACGGCTTAAAATACTACCGTTTCATGCAAAATCGTTACAAAGACGCCGACATCATCCTAAGCCGTACCGGCTACACCGGGGAGATCGGTTTCGAGATATACTGCCCCGCCGGCATCGCCGCCGGCTTTTGGAACGACTGCATGAACAGCGGCGCCGTCCCCGCGGGTCTCGGGGCAAGGGACATCCTGAGGCTTGAGATGGGGTACCCGCTCTACGGCCACGAACTATCCGCCGACAGAAACGCCGCCCAATCCGGCTTCTCCCACGCGATATCAAAAAATAAACCTTTTATAGGATCAGCGAAAGTATTGGATTCATCTCTCTCCAATCAATCACTGACAGGAATAAGCCTAGACGGTCGTCGAACTGTACACTGCGGCGATACCGTGATGATGGACGGCAAATCGGTCGGAACAGTAACAAGCGGCTGCTTCTCCCCGACACAAGGCCGCGCGATAGCGTTAGCGTATATTGATAAAGAATCCGTCAGCATTGATAAGGCTGTATCGGTAATCAGCGGCAAGAACGAACTAACAGGCAAGATAGCCGAGACGCCGTTCTACAAAAAAGGAACAGTGAGGGGCGACATTAATCTATATTTGTAAAAATACTGTCTGAACTAGGATTAGTAAGATTATAAGGATTATAGGATTAAAAACATTAAAACACGGAGGCGATTTCATGACACAAGTCCCATCAGATCTCAAGTTTTCCCAAACCCATGAATGGGTAAGGCTGGAAAACGACACCGCCACAGTAGGCATCTCCGACCACGCCCAAGACACGCTGGGCGACATAACTTTCGTAGAGCTGCCCAAAGTCGGCGCGCAGGTCAAACAGAGCGGCGAGTCCGGCGTGATCGAGTCCGTGAAAGCGGCAAGCGACCTGATATCGCCGGTATCCGGTGTCGTCGCGTCTGTCAACAGCGCCTTGGACTCCGCGCCGGAAACCATAAACAGCGACCCCTACGGCGCGGGATGGCTCTATACCGTCAAACTCACCGACGCCTCCGAGGTCAACGGCCTGATGGACGCCGCGGCCTACGAAAAATATTTGGAGAGCGAATAAAATGTCATTCATATCCGTAACAGACGCACAACGCGCCGAGATGCTCCGTACCTGCGGTGCCTCGTCAATCGACGACCTCTTCACGGACATCCCTCACACCCTTGCCCCGTCCGCGTCGGCGAGAGACTTTTTTAACACGGAGGGCCTCTCCGAACTCGAGACGTTGACAGAATGCGAACGGTTAGCCTCGGCGAACGACACAAACCTGATTTCCTTTCTCGGCGGCGGCTTCTACGACCACTTCATCCCCGCCGCCGTGGACGCCATAGCCTCCCGCAGCGAGTTCTACACCGCCTACACGCCCTACCAACCCGAACTATCGCAGGGCACGCTGCAGGCCATCTACGAGTACCAATCGCAGATATGCCGCCTGACCGGAATGGAGATCTCCAACGCCTCACTCTACGACGGCGGAACGGCTATCTTCGAAGCCTGCAAAATGGCTCTGGCCGCCACGGATAGGCGCGTGATTGTAATAGATACCGGCGTAAACCCGATATACGGAAAAATGTTAAAGTCGCATACCGTCAATTTGGGGATTGATATTGTAGAGATACACACAATGTACGACGGAACGCTTGACCGAGAGACAATAAACAGCAGCATTGACGGCAAAACAGCGGCCGTCGTCTTGCAAAACCCGAATTTCTTCGGAATTATAGACGATCACTCCGATATTGTTGACAAATGCAAAAGCGTAGGCGCGATAGCCGTCCAATCCGTCAACCCCTTAGCCTTAGCGTTGATAAAATCGCCCGGAGAACAAGGCTTCGACATCGCCGTCGGCGAAGGCCAACCATTAGGCATACCGCTATCCTTCGGCGGTCCGTACCTCGGCTTCATCGGCGCCAAAAAAGCGCTCGCAAGAAAAATGCCCGGACGTATCGTAGCCAAGACGACAGACGCAAACGGTCGCGGGGGTTTCGTTCTGTCGCTGCAAGCGCGAGAGCAACACATCAGACGCGAAAAAGCGACCTCAAACATCTGCTCAAACGAAGCGCTATGCGCGCTGCGGGCGCACGTCTACCTATCGCTGATCGGGAAACAAGGCCTTGTCGATGTGGCGACGCTGTGCCGCAACAAAGCCGCCTACCTGCGCGAGCGCATAAAAGAGTCAATCCCTTCAATAACGACATACGACAACGTACCGATATTCAACGAGTTCGTGATCGATCTGCCGATAAGCGCTGATACATGCGTAGAATACATGCTGAGAAAAGGCTTTGCCGCCGGAATCCCGATAGGTCAATACTACAATTACTCCGTCGCGGACAAGGCGCTGCTCGTGGCTGTGACGGAGAAGAGAACGCGTGGCGAGATCGACGCGTTTGTAGACGCTCTGCGGGAAGTCGTCGGATAATATATGAATGGCTTATACGATGTCAATCCCGACAAACACACATTCAAACCGTCATTCGAAGCCCATTCCATCGTCAACGCAAAAGAGGAACATATAACTCAGATTGTGGCAATAAGCGATAAAGAACTTGGAGAAGGTTTCTTAAACTACAATGATATTATGGATAAAATACTCGATAACGCCTCGCATATCTGTAAAGCAGCCTTGATGAACAAACTCGTTGCGGGATTCTGTTTATCTAAAATCGTCAATCAATCGGAAATCTGCGATTATCTGCGCATAGATCAAGCAAATCTCCCTGAATATGTGAACCGCGCCGATAAAATAGGCGTACTGAAAACAATAGCCGTAAATAACGATTTTCACCGTCACGGCATCGGATACGCGCTCACGCTCGCCGCCTATAATGATCTAATCAAGCGCGACATCCAAGCGCTTAGCTCCATAGCGTGGAAAAACGGAGAAAAGATCAACGCCGACAAGCTATTATCGGCCCTAGGACTCCGCCCCCATATCGAGATCAAGTCATATTGGGAAGCGGACGGCATAAAGAACAATTACAATTGCTCAGCCTGCGGCCCGCCGCCGTGCAAATGCTCGGCGGTGCTGTATTTTAAGGCGGTTTAATACCATTACTGCTGCTTGTACGGACTTCCCAATGCCCGGTCTTATCACTGCCGACACGTTCAAGAAGCCCGGCTTTTTTCATCGCGTTGATATTTGATTCGACACGGCGCTTCGTTGTGCCGAGCGCTGCGGCTATCCGTTGCGCGCTGATAGTCGGCACCACCCGCATCAGTTCCAAAATGGTCTTCCGAAAATCGTTTACACCACCGTTGACACCATTTACACCACCGTCGGTACCGTTTACACCACCGTTTACACCATTTGTGCCCCAATCAGCACTATTTTGGGCCTCATTGACACCGTTTACACCACCGTTGATACCATTTACACCACCATCGGCACCATGATCGGCACCGTTTGCGCCCCTATCGGTACCGTTTACACCACCACTTACACCACCATTTACACCACCGCTTGCCTCTTTGCCGCTTCTATTCACACTCCCCTCGTCATCAATATAAAAAGTGACCTTAACCTCCCCGGGCGACACTTCAAACAGCGGTTCGCGCTTCCCCGCCTCCCGACAAGCGGTCGTTATCCGCTCTATCCCCCGACCCCACGTTTCTATGAAACCGGAGCGGAAGAACGTGTTGGCGATCTTCGGGTTGTATTGAAACTTGCCTTACTCGGCAGTAGCCGGGCCGGATATACCAAAAGATAAGTATTTTCGGGGTATGTTTTCAAGGTGGAAGTCATTTTTTGGGAAAAATCATCGTTTTTTGAAAAAAAGTAGCACTGATCCATAGGAATTTAATTATATTATGGATGTGTCTTTAATGTGGGATGAGGGATTTGGGCGGAACCCTGCCTGCCGGTGGCTGGGGCGGATAGCGTGGACCAGAGGCGGTTGGGGGCGGGATGGTCAAAAAAGTTTGCTTTTTTATAAAAATAAACGTATATTATATAGTATCGTAGTTTACGAATATTGAATTTTTAGGAGGTTTAAAGATGGCCGTATTATGTGAAGTCCAGCGGAGAGACTATACGGAGGAGTATATTGAAAATATTCCTCGTTTTACTCGTCCGTCCGATTTAGTAAACATCGGCGAAAACACGGATGATGATGAATTCCCTGAAATCGAGCTGGTAGAGGTACCGGTCGTCAAAAGAATGGTTTTTCAGTTCAAAAAACCTGTTAAACTCGAATTTTCTTGAGGAATGATATTATGAAATATAAATGGTATGATGATGTACCTGCAAATTCTACTGTTGAGCAAGGTGATATTGTAGAGCGTTGCAATATTATTATCCCAAACGAGCGGCACTACTCAGCTATATTAAACAACGAAGAGAATAATGAACCGTTAGATGTCAAGGAGATTAACGGTATCGTTTTATCTCAATCTTGTGATATCCAAAATGAAAAAATAGATTCTATTATTCTTTGCCCAATATGGTCTTTGCAAAAATTTGTAGAAAAGGGTGACGGTTTTCGTAGTTCAAAGATGAGAGAAAATTTACGTAAAGGTATTTTTCCCGAATACCATTTGCTACAGAAATTTAAGGGTAATGAACTACCGGAAGATTTTTATTATGTTGATTTTCATCGTATTTATTCTGTACCAAAAGCATTTATTGAGGCTCTTTTAAAAAACAAAACACGTAAAAGACTGTTGCCTCCTTATCGAGAACATCTATCTCAAAGCTTTGCGAGATATTTTATGCGTGTAGGGTTACCTGTGGATATTCCTAATGACGAAATTAAAAACTATGGGGCGTGATAATATGAACGATACAGACGGAAACGGTATAACGTTGGCGTAACCGACATTCATAGCGACTTAATTTATATTATATACGTACCGTTAACGTGGAGGACACGGCTATGACCGGTCGCGGCAAGAACATAAACCTATTCCTGATGGACGGCGAGTTGGGGTAGGGGGCGGTGAGGTCGGGGCGTTGACCGGTTAAATTTGTTGGCGGACGGCAGGGACAATTATTATATTAGTAGGAGATGGGTAACGGTATCACCAAATAACAAACAAAGGATGGGGCTATGAGGTCAAAGTCGGGATGGATTGCGAGGATAGCGGTCGCGGCGGTGGTGGTTTGCGGCGTGGTGGGGTCGGCGGCGGGGCAGACGGACATTACGGAGAAGTTTAAGGACGAGAACTTTAGGGCGTGGGTGTATAATTGGGTAGGCAAAACTGCTCCGGCGCCGATACTTGATAGCGATGTGAACGACATTACTATACTTAACGTGAGAAATCGTGGCGTATCCGACCTTTCTGGGGTGGAGTGCTTTACCGCGCTGAAAGAGTTGTCTTGCGATAGCAATCAATTAACCACGCTAGATGTGTCTAATAATACCGCGCTGACCAATTTGTCTTGCGATAAAAATCAATTAACCGCGTTAGACGTGTCAAAGAATACCAAGCTGGATACTTTGTCTTGCCATTCCAATCAATTAACTACGTTAGACGTGTCGAAGAATACCAAACTAACGAGGTTGAATCTCGGTGGAAATCCATTAACCACATTAGACGTGTCGAAAAATACCGAGCTGACAAGCTTGTCTATCTGGGATAATCAATTAACTACGTTAGACGTGTCGAAGAATACTAAGCTGACGTACTTGTTTTGCGTTAACAGCCAATTAACTACGTTAGACGTGTCGAAGAATACTAAGCTGACGTACTTGTTTTGCGTTAACAGCCAATTAACCACGTTAGACGTGTCTAAGAATACCGCACTGACGGCGTTGGAGTGCGGTTCCAATCAATTAACCACGTTAGACGTGTCTAAGAATACTGCGCTACTGATATTACATTGCTATTCCAATCAATTAACCACGTTAGACGTGTCGGAGAATACTAAGTTGGTTATCTTGGGTTGTTACTCCAATCAATTAACCACGTTGGACGTGTCGAAGAATACCGAATTGGGTACGTTGGAGTGCAACCAAAACCAATTAACCACGTTAGACGTTTCGAAGAATACCAAACTGACGAGGTTGGATGTGCGTGAAAATTATTTCACTAGTGTAAACAACATCATCGGCTTGAATAGGTCAAAACTCAGTGTTTTTAGATTTGACCCGCAGAAGATTGTTTGGGTAATTTTCGATTCACAAGGCGGAAGTGTTGTAAGTTCGCAGTTAGTAGATGGTGGCACTAAAGCTGTTAAACCTACCGATCCTACTCGCTTCGGCTATATTTTAGGTGGTTGGTATAGAGATACAGAGTGTACCGGTACCGCGTGGAATTTTGATACTGACATTGTAACTGCGAACATAACGCTCTACGCTAAATGGACGCTTAACACATACACAATAACATGGAATGTCGATGGCGGAACCCCCGTACCGACACAAACGTCTGTCACTCACGGCAGTAGCATAACCGCTCCGGCGGCAATGACAAAAATATGCTACACATTCGGCGGCTGGTATACTAACTACGGTTTAACGACTGCCGCAACGTTCCCAATGGAGAATGTAACAGAGTCAAAAACATTCTACGCGAAGTGGACACTTAATACCTATGCTGTAAAATGGGAAGCCAACGGTGGCACTCCCGTTCCCACGCAAACGTCCGTTAGTTGCGGTGGCAGCATAACCGAACCGTCCGCTACAGCAAAAGCCGGATACAATATCGGCGGTTGGTATACTAACTCTACTTTGACGGAAGCAGTAACGTTCCCGATCACGAATGTAACGGAACCCAAGACGTTTTACGCTAAATGGATACCAGTTTTTACCATAACATTCAACGCGACCGGAGGCACAGTAACCCCCGCATCCGGCGCAACCCGCGCCGATTCTACGATTTTTTCATTGCCTACGCCGGAAAGGGGAGACTACGCCTTTAACGGTTGGTTTACGGCAGAAACCGGAGGCGAAAAAATAACAGAAAGCAGAAAATATAGCGCGAACGCAACTATCTACGCCCAATGGACGCAGTCTGTATATACAGTAACGCTTGACCCCGCCGGCGGCACGGTAACTCCGCTAACCGTAAGAATCGGCGAAAGCGGGCGTATAGTATCTTTGCCTACTCCGGAAAAGGCGGGCTACCATTTTGACGATTGGTTCACGGCAACGACAGGCGGCGAGAGAGTTACGGAGGGGTACACAATAAGCCAAAATGTCACCATCTATGCCCAATGGATACCCATTTATACAATAACATTTGATGCCGTCGGCGGTACAGTAACGCCGGAAATCGGCACGACCAATCCCGATGGCAATCTTGTATCTTTACCCACGCCGACAAAAGCCGGTTATACATTCAACGAGTGGTTAACGGCGGCAGCCGACGGTGAAAAAGTAACGGAAAGCACGGTATTCACAGATAATTCCACTATTTACGCTAAATGGACGTACAACGCAGTTACAGATATAATCAACGTTCCAAATGCAATCAAAATTAACGAGCAGTTCCAGTTAACCGGCACAGTAGTCCCCGAAAACGCCGCAAGAAATACAATCGTGTGGAGTGTAGAAAATGCCGGAACGACCAATGCGGGGATATACGACGGTGTATTCTTTGCAATGTCCGAGGGTCCTATAGTGCTAAAAGCGACAATCGCCGACGGCAAAGACGTAGGCGTTCCATACGAGCAATTTTTCTTCATCAACGCGGTAGTGTCCGTAGCCTCCCCCGCTCGCGTAATCCCCTCCTCCCGTCCCGACGAGACTACGTCGATATCCCCCGTCTCCCCGCTGACCGTCGAGTTTACGGCGGGTCCGAATCCGGTTAGTAAATCATCCGGCAAAGTACGTTTCTTCCGCAACGGCAGTCGCGTATCCTATGCGACGCTGTCGATTTATGACGCATCGGGTAACGTAGTCAGGAAGATCCGCGTAATTGACGACGCTGTCGGCAGTCAAACAAGGCGCAAGGTAAGTTCGTGGGACTTGCGTGACGCGAATGGGCGTTTTGTGTCGGATGGAACGTATGTGGTTCGGGGCACGGTCAAGACGAAAGACGGCAAGAGAGAGAAGGTGTCATTGGTCGTGGGTGTGAGGTAGAGTCAGTATGACGGTATCAGGGGCGGTCGGCGATCCGCCGCCCCGCTTCATTGCGTCTGTATTTAGTTCCGCAAAAAATTGATTTTTTATCTGAAAAAAAAGGTATATTACATGATAGGGTTAGAATAGAGTATCTTCAATCAGATACGGCTAACCCAATCCATAGAGACACTGGGGGCCATTATGCTCACGCTCAGCAAAATTTCAGAAGCCGTGCAAGCGGTAGCGCCGGTGTATGGAATCGACATGGTGTACCTCTTCGGTTCCTACGCCAGGGGTGACGCGACCGAAGAAAGCGATTGTGATCTTCGCGTTGTAGGCGGCGACATCCCGACGTTGTTTGTTCTTGGGGGGTTGTACGAGGATTTGATGGCGTCTCTCGGTTGTAGGGTTGACATTGTGCTGACGGATAGTATGTCAGAATCGTTTTATAGGCTAATTAAGGATGAGGAAAGGCTTGTATATGCCAAAATATGATAAGGGTGTCGCAATACTTGAAAAAATAGTACGCTACTGCGGAGAAATTGACGCGTTAACTAACCGCTTTGGTAAGAGCTATACGACATTTAAGGAGGATTTTGCCTATCAGTACGCCTGCGCAATGTGTATAGTGCAAATTGGTGAGTTGGCATCGCATCTGCCTGAAGATTTCCGTGCCACATATAATAAGGTATCATGGACGCAGATCCGCGGAATGAGGAATATATTCGTACACGATTATGAAAAGACAGATCTCTTACGGATGTGGAATACGATAGAAACGGATGTGCCGAAGTTAAAAGCGTACTGCGAATCCGTTTTGGAATCTATCTCAAAAAATTGATCCTAAAAATGATTTGGGGCTTCAGGAATTATGGTGGAAATATGTGGATTTCGCCGTCTATGAAACGGTGTATCTCATAGCGGCGTATCCGAAGAGTGAAAAAGATAATCTGTCCAAAGAAGAGCGGAGTGCCATTGCGAAGATGATAATCAAGTTAGAGAGCGGTTTTACAGAAAACGGAAAGGCCTAAATGAGCGTTTACGAGAATATCATGCGAGGTCTAACGGAGGCTGTGGAATACCAGCATGGCACTCTCGAAGTGAGGGAGACAACGCTCTCTGCGGAGGGTGAGGATGTCGTTACATTGGGGGTTCAGTACCTAAATAAGCATAGCAACGCCGAAGTAGCCGAAGCCGCCGTAGTAGATGTCTCTGTTATATGCTAGGCTGCAGCTGAGGTTTGTGGTCCACCAGCTGCCGAAGTTGCCGGCGTCGTTGAAGGTGCCGTTGGGGGCGCGGTGGCCGCCGGGTAGGGCTGAGAAGCTGTCGGCCCCGCATTAATTTTAATTTGACATCCTGTTCCCCCATAAACTATATTTAATTTATACCACGGCGTCGCAACGCCGTTCTCGTTTTACCCGCGGCACCCATCTCTCAGGCTTCGCCCCGGAAGCCGAGGCACCAGCCTAACCGCGTTCTCGTCGTACCGCAGGACCCGTTTTATCCAAATTATCAAAAAACCTCAATCTATTAACGGAAGGGGGCGTATTATGTTGCGCTTTTTTGCCGATGGGCGGTTACGGCATGATATATATTGTATAAATAAACGCGATATGAGCCCGAAAAAAGGCGGAATCGTCGCCCAAGAGTTATATTATAGGAAGGGCGAAGCATGAACCGTAAACTAATTATATATCTTGACACATGTTGCTACAGCCGGCTGTTCGACGGCAAAACAAGCCCGGAAGTAATAGCGGAAGCCGAGCGGGTTCGGTATATTATGAGCAACCGCTTTTCCGGGGAGTATAGAATTATAGGCAGTTTTGTTGTTGTTACCGAAATTATTCAAAACCCCGACGCCAAAGAGCGCCGGATTATTGAAAGGCTTTATAATAGGATTATAAGCGGCGAGGCGCCGAGAACAGCGCAACGCAGGACGCGTGCCGCCGAATTAGAAACAAAAGGGCTAAAAACGATGGATGCCCGGCACCTTGCGGCGGCTGAAGCGGCTGGGGCGGATTATCTTTTGACCGTGGACAAGGACTTTTTAAAAAAGGCCTCAAAACCAAAATTTACGACAGTGAAAGTAATAAACCCTATATATTTTTGAAAGGTGGTTATTATGGTGACAGTAAAAGCGATACCCGAACCCATAACGGGCGACGCCGAACTTGATGAAGAAATAGCAAAATTTGAAAAGCGCGGAAACTGGGTAGAAGACCGAAAGGAAATATTAAAGAACCTTACCGGCGCGGAAATTGATGACATGGTCGAGCGGTTAGAGGCCGAACACCCGGAGAGGCTATTGACGCCGGAACAGATAGAGGCGCTGCGGACAGAAGAAGCGCAACCGGCCCCGCACCGCGTCGAACTGGCGGGTGCGTTTGTTGCAAGCGGAGGGGGTTGGGGCAATGGATAGTCAACATTAAGAAAATTGATGTCTTGTCTGAAAAAAAAGGTATATTACATGATAGGGTTAGAATAGAGTATCTTCAATCAGATACGGCTAACCCAATACATGTAAATAGGAAGTTCATTATGCTCACGCTCAACAAAATTTCAGAAGCCGTACAAGCGGTAGCGCCGGTGTATGGAATTGACATGGTGTACCTCTTCGGTTCCTACGCCAGGGGTGACGCGACCGAAGAAAGTGATTGTGATCTTCGCGTTGTAGGTGGCGACATCCCAACGTTATTTGTCCTTGGGGGGCTGTACGAGGATTTGATGGCGTCTCTCGGTTGTAGGGTAGATATTGTCCTGACGGATAGTATGTCAGAATCGTTTTATAGGCTAATTAAGGATGAGGAAAGGCTTGTATATACCAAAATATGACTTAAGCGATTAACCCGCCTCACCCCTACCCAGCAACCAATTAACGATATTAACTTGCTTTATCCCGTTTCGTTGTCCGTTTTCATAATCCGCGGAGATCAATATTTTTTCGTTGTGATCCGGGATCTTGTCAAGCGCCGCGAGTTCGCGGGTTAGCGTTTCCGGATTTTTTACGGATTGCGAGACTTGGATGTATTTCGTAACGCCGGCGTTGTCGCGGGCTACGAAATCAACTTCGCAGTTTCCGATCTTTCCTATCCACACTTGATTTTCGCGGCGAAGCAGTTCCAAATAAACTATGTTTTCCAATAGGTGGCCCCTATCGCTCGAAAGTTCCTTGCCTAAAAGCGCGTTTCTTAGGCCGGTGTCTACGGCGTAGTATTTTTCTTGGGTGGTTAGATGTTGTTTGCCTTTTATGTCGTAGCGTGACGCTCGGTAGAATATATATGAGTCTATGAGCGTAGAGATATATTTTGAGACTGATTTGTTGTCTATTTTTTTTCCGGAATTGGTGAGAACTTTCGCTATGTTTCCGGGCGAAGTCGGCGAGCCGACGCTATCCGCCAAGAAGTCTACGATCTCTCGGTAAGATATATCGGAATGGATGTTGTATCGCGGTTTAATGTCGTTTTCGTAGATGTTTCGGAAGATGCTGTGCAGGTATCTGAATGAATAACTTTCGCCTACGTTTGCAAGTTTCACCGCTTCGGGAAAGCCGCCGTAGTTTAGGTAGTTTACGAACGTTCTGTCGGTATTTTCCGTATTACCGTTAAACTCCAAAAATTCCGAAAACGAAAACGGCAGGACGTTTATCTCAAACACTCGTCCTGTCAAGAGCGTGGCGAGTTCACTTGACAGCAGATAGGCGTTTGAGCCGGTTATGTACAAGTCGATTTTCGGATGGACGAACAGTCCTTCGAGCAGTTTTTCAAATTGCGGGATATTTTGGATTTCATCTAAAAATATGTAGTTCATTTTTTCGCTGTGGAGCGCCAGTGAGATAAAATCATAAACGTCTTTCCAGCCCTTTTCGGCTAAAAATCGGTATTCCGGCTCGTCAAAGTTTATTGACAGCGTCGGGGCGTCGGGGGATTTTGCGTTCAGCGCGTCCCGGTATTGCGTCAGGAGCGTGGATTTTCCTATACGCCTCGCGCCTGTGACGACCTTGATAAGGTTTTTGTCGCGCAGGTCTTCAAGCGTTTTCAAATATCCGTGCCGTATAACGTGTTTTTCCGCCATAATATACCGTTTAACCTCATTTTTGATACATTAAACCAACAAAAATCCCAAAAGTCGACATTTTTATGAAGTTTTAGGATTTTAACTGGCCATATATTCCTAAAATTACACAAAAAATTAATGTTTGGGGATTATAATATGGCTTTCATTCCCAAAACATCAACAGGGATGGTAACGGTATAATAATAATATATGCGCACTGTATATGTCGCAAAAAAAATTAATTTTAACGATCCCCGCCCTCACGCCCCCGTCTGCCCTACCTGTTCATCCTCACGGCTCTCTGTACCCTCCCAGCTATCCAGTGTTTGCCCGTTCAGCCTCTTCTTGACCTCTCTCCAAAACGGCATGTGTTTGTCCAGCAGCGCCGCGAAGGCGGCGTTGTGGTTTCTTACTTTTAGGTGGGCTAGTTCGTGCAGGATGATGTATTCAAGGCACTCCATCGGTTTTTGGGCTAGTTGGAGGTTCAGCCATATTTTGCGTTTTGAGATGTTGCACGTTCCCCATTTGCTTGTCATGTATTTGGTGTGCCACGAGTTGCATTTAAGGCCGGTTGCGGTTTCCCATTTGGGAAGGGTGCGGGTGATCTCTTCTTTAAGCAGTTCGCGGTACCATTCGCGGACGAAGTTTTCACGTTGCGCGGTTGTGCTGTTGGGGCGGACAGTGAGCGTTGCGGCGTTGCCAGAGAGGGTTAGCGAATATCTGTTGCCGTAATCGACTTGCAGGAAGTATTGTTTGCCCCATAGGTAGAGCGTTTCTCCTGAAACATATTGTCTTGGGGCTTGGCGGGGTTGTTGCACGAAATGTTCTTGTTGTTTTTTTACCCAAGTGATCTTTGAGCGGACGAAGCGTTCTATTGCGATGTTGCTCATACGCATCGGCGCCGATACCGAGACTGTGCCGTCGGGCGGTTTGACGTATAGGTGCATGTTCTTGATCTTTTTGCGGTCTATCCGCACGTCGATTCCGTCTATGATCATTAAATATTCTTTCGGTTTAAAGTCAGAAGATACCGCTTACAAATTTGGGTTTCAGCGTCGCGTCGGCCCCTTTTATCAGGGTTCCTCGGTGTAGCTCTATAACGCGATAGTGATAGGGCGCTATCAGGTTCAGGTCGTGCGTGGCCATTATTACCGTTGTGCCCCAGGTGTTTATCCTTTGGAGGAGTTCGAATATGTCTTTGGATACGGCTTGGTCTAGGTTGCCAGTGGGTTCGTCGGCTAACAACACCCACGGTTCGTTGACGATCGCCCGCGCTATGGAGACGCGTTGTTGTTCGCCGCCGGAGAGTTGGTTGGGGTAGTTTGAGCTTTTGTGGCTGAGGCCTGTCTGCGCAAGCACTTTGAAGACTTTGCGTTTTATCTCGCGTTCCGGGGTGCCGGTAACGCGTAGCGCGAAGGCGACGTTTTCGAAGACGTTACGGTCGTGGAGTAGCCTGAAGTCTTGGAAGACGATGCCCAGTTTGCGGCGCAGGTAGGGGATGTCGCCGTGGGTCACGCTTCGGGAGTCGTAGCCGCATACCAAGACTTGGCCTGTGGTGGGGCGTTCCTCCATGTAGATGTGTTTGAGGAGCGTTGTCTTGCCGGCGCCGCTCGCGCCTGTCAGGAAGACGAATTCCGCTTTGTCAATGAAGAAAGAGAGGGCGTCTAAGGCGCGGAAGCCGCCCTCGTACTCTTTGCTTACGTGCATGAATTGTATCATAGCGTTTATCCTTTAATCTTAGTCAAGCCTACGCAATAAAAAGTGTATTCGTATCGATTTTCCAGAATACTTTTTGAACAGAAACCCGTCCCATATCCCAAGCACCTCAAAGCGTTTCTTGGGGATGGCTTTCTCTATCTCCGGCACGGAAAGTATCTTTTGCACGTGCCTTTCTATAAACTTTTCATAGTAGGGCGGGTGGTCGTCCGACAGGCGGTAGATGGTGAAGTCGTTGTGTTGGATCGCCCTTATCTCGTCGTAGTAACTGTGGCGGACGTAGCTTATGTCGCCGTAGTCCGCGAAGTCTACGTAGTACACGAAGTGCCTCAGCGAGTTCTCCTGCGTGGTGATGTCGAAGAGGAACAGTCCGCCGGGCAGGAGGACGTCGTAGACGGAGGCGAAGAGTTTGCGGTACTCGTCGAGCGTCATCATGTAGTTTATGCCGTCGTATAGGAATAGCGCGGCGTCGAAGCATTGCTTGAACGGCAGGTGTCGCGCGTCGGCGGCGCAGATCGGTACGTTGCGGAGACGTCTTGCCACATTGCACATAGCGGGTGACAGGTCGGAGGCGGTGTAGCGGTATCCCATTCCTTTGAGGAGCGATCCTACAATGCCTGTTCCGGCGCCGATTTCGAGGATTTTCGGGTCGTTTCGGCTGCCGTAGCGGTTTATGACCTTGGTTATCAACTCAATCCACTCGTCGTACTCCACGTGACCCATCAGGCGGTCGTATATCGGGGCTAAGGCTTCGTACTGCATGTTACATCCTGACGTCTATAAATATCTTCTCTCGCCATTTTTTCACATTGTCAAGCAATCTCTGTTGGGCGAAGATATCCTTTGCTTTGTCGGCGATGAGCGTGTAGTCGCTTTCCAGCGTCAGCCGCCGGCTGTCGGCGCGTTTTGAGACCATGTATATGGAGAATATGTTTCCGTCGGTCAGGATCGCGCTTATCTGGCCCGCCTCTAAGTTCTGCACCGCGTTGCGGACGGCCGGTTGCATTTCCAGCAGGGTGAGCCAGCCCATGTCGCCGCCGCGAGCGCGTGTTATGTTGTCCACGCTCATTTCCCTCGCCGCCGCCTCAAAACCCGCCCTGTCTTTTATGGCGTTGCGCAGCGAGTCGAGCCTTGCCATGAGCGCCTCGCGCTGGCCCTCGGTCGGCGCGTACCTGACTAGTATGTGGCGGATCCTTACGCTCATGCCTTGTTTCTCCTCCGCCTTTATGATGTGGTATCCCAGCCGCGTTTCGAACGGTTCGCTTACGTGCCCAACCGGCAGCGAGAAAGCGCGCTCTTCAAAGGTCAGTTCGGTGGTCGAGCCTTTGGCCAAGAAGCCGAGATCGCCACCCGACGCTCCGTCCGGGCTTTCCGAGTATTTCTTGGCGGCCTCCTCGAAGCTCATTCCGGCGTCGAGTTCGCGTTTCGCGGCGCGGATCTTGTCGAAGGCGGCTTGCCGCACCGAGTCTTGCGTCTCGAGGCGCAGGCTGAGCCTCAGCAGTTCAAAGCTCTCGCCGACCTCGGGCAGGCTGTCGGCGTACTGGGCGTAGAAGCGCTCCACGTCGCGGCGGTTTATCCGAACCGAGAAAAAGTAGCTTTGCTGTATTTTTTGCTTGTACAACTGCTCGCGGATCGCCCTGCGCATCTCCGACTTGAAGCGGGCCATATTGGTTCCCTGCTGTATGCGGAGTTGCGCTTCAAGCTGTTCCATCGTTATGTTGTTTTGACGCAGTATCGCGTTTATATGGTTGTTCAGCGTGCTTTCGACCTCGTCGTTCCGTACGTTTATCGTGCTGTCCTCCATGGCGCGGACTAATAGCACTTTGTTGTCTATGAGATCGCTTAGGCAATCGCTGAGCAGTGTTTTTGTGTCGATACTGTCGGGGTTTTGGCCCATTGCGGCGAGGCGCATGTAGGCGTAGGCTTCAAGTTCGGAGCGAAGAACGATTTCGTCGCCGACGACCGCCGCTATGCCGTCTAAGTGCCCCGGTTGATCAAGCGCGAGTGGGCGGCGCGTACGGGGAGGGGGGCGCCGGTCACCCAACATGGCCTGTTCGGCGTCGTCGTCGTCCCAATATTGCTCGGCGGCGGTCTGTGCCGTGGTGTCTTTGGCGGTTGAATCCGGTTGTTCGGGGCGAGCTATCGTCGTTTCGGTTTCTGTCATTTGGGCGAAGCCCGGTAACGCAAACGCCGCGGCAATCAATGCCGCGGCAAGCGTAATTTTCACACGGTAGAATATCCTCACAATCACTCCTCCGCCGCAGGCGCGGGTGCCGGCGTCGGAGCCGGAGGCACCGCGGGCCTTGGAGCCGTAGGCGCGGGTCTCGGCGTTATGGGCGTTACCGTCGGTCTCGGCGCCGCGGTTGCCGCCGCCGCTGTAGTCGGTTTCGGCGTATCTTGTTTAACCGTATCTTGCTTCGACGTCTCCGGGGTAACCGCTCCCACTCCCGGGATCAGGTCTACATTGAACTCCACGTCTGATCTTGCGCGTATCTCCGATATAAGCCGCTCCGTCTCGCCTTTCTGGGTGATGCTCGAAAGGCGTGAGATGATCTCGTCGCGCACCTCGTCGATTGAGGCTATCGTTCCTTTGTCGTACTTGCCGGTTACACGCATGACGTGAAAGCCGTCTTCGGCGCCGTACGGCCCTATTATAGCGGGAAGGACCGTTGTGGTGATTATGGCGTTGCGCAGTTTAGGCGGTATGGCGTCCAGCACCACGTACGGGGCATTCTCGCTAACCCCTTCCGGGGACTTTGAGTGGGTCTTAGCCACGTTTTTGAAGCTCTCGTGCGTCACGGTGCGGCGTATCTCGAACGCCACGTTCACGTCCGGCACAACGATGTCTTCGTAGCGGACCACGTTGTACTCGCGAACGAACTGCTCGCGGTTGCTTTCGTAGTACTCGCGTATGGCCTGCTCGCTGATCTCTACGTTGGACGCGGACGCGCTCCGGCTCATCAGCTCGGTGCTCAATAGGTCTTTCCGCATACGCTCAAGACGCGCCTTAATGACCGGTTCCTGGTCTATCCCGAGGCGTATCGCCTCTTGGTATAGAATCTCCGTGTTTATCCACTGGCGCACGTACAGTACGTTCTGGTCGCGTGTGATGACGTCGCTGTACTCGGGGGGTATGCTCTCCTTGAGCTCCGCGAGCGTGAGGTAGTCGTTGCCCACTCTGGCGACTATGGGGCCCTCCGGCCTCTTTTGAATCTCTTCGTGCTGGCAGGACGCCGCGATGATCGTAAATAGCAACGCCGATACCACGCACGGCAACGTTGCTGCCCTGAGTACGGAACGGCGACGGCACTCCGTTTTTTTGTTGATGTCCATTAAACTAAATCCTTTTGTTTTCTGTCGGTTTCTGTGATTTTCATGGTTTTCGCCCTTACCGAATACAGACGGCTACCCATTATATATAAATATAGAATATACGCGCGATTAAAGTCAACATATAAAAGTCTAAAAGTCAAATTATTAAAATCAACTAAGGGGAGGGTTACGCCCCGGTGGGGCGCGGCTATCCTGCCCCGCAACGCCCCGTCGAATAAACATGCGCCGCTTCGCGTCGCAAAGTCAAAATCAATGGGGGATGTTTTTTTTGATTCTGTCCCACCCTTCCGGAGGGATGTGAGCGCCTACTACTTGGCATACTTCGTATCCGCACATTGACGCCAGGGTTCCGCAGTGTTCCAAGGGGTAGCCGTTTACCAAGCCGTACAGGAATCCCGATGCCCATAGGTCTCCGGCGCCTGTGGTGTCGACTGCTGGATGGCCGTCGCCGTGGGGTTGGGTGTTGATTGTGTCGTCTCCGTGCATTATTATGCTGCCGCGTTTGCCTAGCTTCATTACCGCTATGGGGGCTCTCTTTCTAAGCGCTTCCGCCGCTTTTTTCTCGTCATTTTGGCCGGTGAACGCGGCGGCCTCCTCTTCGTTGGCTATCAGGATGTCCACCTCGCCGCTGTCTACGGCTTCGTTCAGCAGGGGCAGCGACGCCTTCACCACGTTGAAACTGGCAAGGTCCAGCGAGACTAAGGCGCCCGCCGACTTGGCCGTTTTTATGACCGTTTTGAAGAGATCGGGGTTGAAGAGCAGGTAGCCCTCCACATGGGCTACGGCGCAGTCGTCGAAGTGGGCGGGGACGATCTCCTCCGGTTTGATCTCGGCGGAGGCGCCCAAATAGGTGAGCATCGAGCGTTGCGCGTCGGGGGTGATGATCGAGAGCACGCGTCCGGTCGCGGTGGGCGACAGGAGCAGGACCGGTTCCACTCCGGCTTCGGCTATGCGCTTGGCAAGCGTATCGCCGAGCGTGTCTTCGCCGCGCTTGCCTACGAAACGCGCCGCTCCCCCGAGCCTGCCGACTCCTACGGCGGTGTTGCAGGCCGATCCGCCCGGCACAATGCGCGGCGGGGTCCTGGTGCTTGAGTGTTTGACCAAATCCTCAATTTGCTTGTGGTCGGTCATCACCATGCCGCCGATCTCTGCGCCGCTGTCACCCGCAAACTCATAGGACTCGAAAATGCACAAGTCCATGAGCGCTGAACCGACCGCGACGATCGTACGTCTGTTTTGGGGAAGCGATAACGGGATATTCATTTTTTTCCTCAAACCTCCATAATTTCTTTTTCTTTGAGCGCCAGCTGCTCGTCCGCGAACTTAACGTATTTATCGGTAATCTTTTGGATATCGTCCAACCCCTTTTTCTCCAAATCCTCGGTGATGGCCTTGTCTTTCTGCGCCTTTTTCAGCTTTTCGTTGGAATCGCGCCGGACGTTTCTGACCGCGACCTTGGTATCTTCCGCCGCTTTGCGGCAGTTTTTGAAGAGCTCCTTGCGGCGCTCCTCGGAGAGCGGCGGTATAGGCAGGCGGATTTGGTTGCCGTCGTTCTGCGGGTTGAGCCCGAGGCCGGAGGCCTGAACGGCCTTTTCTATGGCCGGGAGCATCCCCTTCTCCCACGGCTGGACGACCAGCATCCGGGCGTCGGGCACGGATATGTTGGCCACTTGGTTGATCGGCGCCGGGCTGCCGTAGTAGTCCACGGTGATCCCGTCGAGGAGCGCGGGGGTTGCGCGTCCCGTCCTGATCCGAGCCAAGTCTTTTTTCAGATTGTCGAGCGTCTTCTGCATACGCTGTTCGGTTTCGCTCTTGATATCTTCCAACGCGCCCATATAGCCTATCTCCTGTTTTTTTTAATGATATTTAAGTTATTCGATTGACATCCCAACCCTAAGTATGTTCAGGTCGGCGTAACGGTCGTCCCCACAGGTTCCCCCATCAGACACTTAGCCAAGTTCCCCTCTTCAAGAAGCTTGAACACGATGATCGGTATTCCCTGTTCCATACAGAACGAGAACGCCGTAGCGTCCATCACCTTCAGCTTTTTTGCCAGCGCCTCCGCGTGCGTTATTGTGTCGAAGCGCTTGGCGCCCGGGTTTTTCATGGGATCGCTGTCGTAGACGCCGTCGACCTTTGTGGCCTTGAGCATCGCCTCCGCGCCGATCTCCGCGCAGCGCAGGGCGGAGGCGGTGTCGGTTGTGAAGAAGGGGCTGCCGGTCCCCCCGCCTATCAGTGTTACCGCGCCCGATTCAAGGGCGGCGGCAGCGCGCTCCGGCGTGTAGTACTCGCCTGCCCTGTCGATCCGGACGGCGGTCAGCACCCGCGCGTCGACGCCGCGTGACTTCAGGCGCTCGGCGAAAGCTATCGAGTTGATGACCGTCGCGAGCATCCCCATGGCGTCGCCGGCCACGCGTGAGACGTCAGCGGCGTCGGCGCCGCGTATAAAGTTGCCCCCGCCGATAACAATCGCGGTCTGAACGCCGTCCTTGGCTATTACCGCGACCTCTTCGGCGATTTTCGATATGACGCCGTTATCAATACCAAACCCCTGCTTGCCGGCCAACGCCTCGCCGGACAGCTTCAACAGTACGCGCTTGTACTTGTATTTGCAGGTCGTCATAGAATTCTTTAATTATCCCTCAGCCCCTAATTCCAGCCGTATGAAGCATATCGGCGTAACTTCCGTCCCGACGGCTTTCGACGTCTCGGCTATCCTGTCTTTTACCGTCTTCTCCGTGTCGCGAATGAACTTCTGGTTGACGAGCGCCGAGGCCTCGTAGAATTTGGCCAGCTTTCCCTCCACCATCTTGTCCCAGATCTTTTCCGGTTTGCCGGAGTTTTTGGCCTGATCGCGGTATATCTCCTTCTCCTTGGCGATCACCTCTTCGGAGATGTCGGAGGCGTTCACCGCTATGGGGCTCTCGGCGGCTATCTGCATGGCCAAGTCCTTGCCCAATTCGGCGAGTTCGGGGGACTTCAGGACGTCCGGGTTCGCGGCTGAGAGCTTTATCATAACGCCGATCTTGCCGATGCCGTGGAGGTAGGTGAAGACCTTCTCGTTAGCGGAATCGGCCGCCAGCATCTTGTAGCGGCGGAACGAGATGTTCTCGCCGATTTTGCCGACAAGCTCCGTCACCCTCGCTTCGACGGACACGCCGCCGATGGAGGCGTCTGTGAGTTTCAGGGCCGCGGCGTGGTCGGCCGGTTTTTGGGCCAGCAGCAGCTTTCCGAGCGTGTCGATGAAAGCGATAAAGTCGTCGTTACGGGCCACGAAGTCGGTCTCGGAGTTTACTTCGTACACTATGGCCGCCTTGTCGTCCGAGACTATGGAGACCTTGCCCTCTTTGGCGGCCTTGTCGGCGCGCTTCGCGGCGGTCATCTGGCCCTGTTTGCGCAGGTTCTCTATGGCCAGCGTCATGTCGCCGTTCGCCTCGATGAGCGCTTGTTTGCAGATCATCATGCCGAGGCCGGTTTTTTCCCTCAGGTCTTTAACCTGTGAAGCCGATATTTCCATCTTTTTTACCCTCCGTATTTATTTTCTTTATTCGGATTAACGAGTTTTTTATTCAACAGAGACGCGATTTTCACGTCTCTGTATGAACGTTAGCCTTCAATAATATATAAACTGTACTTACGCGCGTTGACCGGCGAAAGCGGGCGGCGGGTTGCCGTCCTTGTTAATCGTCGTCGTCGGCCATTTTCGCGTTCTTCTTGTGCGCGACGCGGTGGCGCTTGGCCTTGTTTTCCTCGCCGGCGCTCTCAACCGGCGCCGGGGCCGCGGCCGGTTCGTCCTTGGCGGCCATCTCTTCCGCAGCCGCCGCGGCGGTCGCGTGCTCCAGAATTATGTCGCTGATGGCGCGGGTGATAAGCTGCACGGACTTGATCGCGTCGTCGTTGCCGGGGATGGGGTAGTCGACCATGTCGGGATCGCAGTTGGTGTCAACCATCGCCCCGATGGGGATTCCGAGGCGCTTCCCCTCCGTGATCGCGATATGCTCTTTTATGGTATCGACCACGAAGATGATGGCGGGAGTACGCCGCATATAGCGGATGCCCGTCAGGATAGATACAAGTTTATTTTTCTTTTTGGCGATGAGCAAGCGCTCTTTTTTGGGGAGCAGCTCGATAGTCCCGTCGGTCTCCATTTTCTCGATTTTGTCGAGTTTCGCGATGCTCTGCTTGATGGTTTGGAAGTTGGTCAGCATGCCGCCCAGCCAGCGCTCCGTGACGTAGGGCATCCCGCAGCGGGTGGCCTCCTCGCGGATGCAGTCGCGCAGCTGCTTTTTGGTTCCGACAAAGAGCACCTTGCCGCCTTTTTTGACCTCGGTCTTCACGCGCTCGATGAATTTGTCGAGCGTGGTGATCGTTTTGTTGAGGTCGATGATGTAGATGCCGTTTTTGGGGCAGAGGATAAAGCGCTTCATCTTGGGGTTCCAGCGCTTGGTCTGGTGGCCGAAATGGGTTCCGGCCTCCAATAGGTCCTGCAGGGTCACTGAAGACATGGCACAGCACTCCTTAATATTGTATGGGTTGAACGTCCACGGCTGTCATCGCAAAAAAACCACCCGCCCTATTTTTGACGATAGGGCAGGCACCCGTTTTCCGCTCGACCGTGTGATTAAAATTACCGAATAAAAATTAGCGCTTCGAGAACTGGAAGCGGCGGCGCGCGCCGGCCTGACCGTACTTCTTGCGTTCAACGACGCGTGAGTCGCGCGTCAGCATACCGCCTTTGCGCAACACTTTGCGGTTGTCTTCGCTCACAAGCGCCAATGCGCGGGAGATGCCGAGCCGTATCGCCCCGGACTGCCCGCTGAGCCCGCCGCCGCGCACCCGCGCCACGATGTCGTAACTCTCGGCGACATTCAGCATTTGCAGGGGCTTCACAACGTCCATGACGAGCACATCGCTCTTGAGGTACTCGGCCAAAGTTTTGCCGTTGACGTTCCTCTCGCCCTTGCCGGGGCGAAGAATGACGCACGCGATCGCGTTTTTACGCTTTCCGGTTCCGAAATACTTGGTCTCCAAAATACTGCTCCTTACGTTTTTTTATTTATTGTACCGGATTGCTTATCTCGCCGTAAAGCAATAACGTCATTGCGAGCGAAACGAAGCAATTCGGAAAGTCATATTCATACCAAATGTAATAACAAATCCTACAAGACCGGCGTCCGCCCCACCGCGAGCTTCAACTCCTTCGGCTGTTGCGCCGCGTGCGGATGTTCCGAACCGCGGTAGACGAAGAGCTTCCGCATAATGGCACGCCCGCGCGGGTTCTTCGAGACCATGCCGTGAACGGCGTGGGTGACGACCTTAGTTGAATCGAGCTTCATTTGTTCCTCGAAGCTGCGGATTTTGTCCCCGCCCTGATACATCGAGTGGCGGAAGTAGCCCTTGGTCTCCGGCTTTGTCCCGCTGAGCCTGACCTTATCGGCGTTGACGACGATTAGGTAGTCCCCGTGGTCCTGGTTGGGGGAGTAGGCGACCTTCCCCTTGCCGATGAGTATCTGAGCGGCCTTGCTGGCGAGCCGCCCAAGCGTGAGCTCGGAGGCGTCCACTACAAACCACCTGCGTTCAATGGATTCGGCGTTGACGACGACAGTTTTCATCTTTTTACCCCTTAACCCTACTGCATTAATGAATAATTAATTGATTTTAGCGGTTCCCGAAACGCGGATTTTCCGGCTAATCTATCAAATATAGGTTATGGGTGAGGGCGGTGTCAAATATTTTTTTATTTTTTTTAGAGTCCGTTTTTTGGGCTGTGCCGGCGCCGCTTCGGGGTACAGGGTAAAGAATTTTTCTTCGGAGGCCCCCCGAACATACTATATTATATATATTGTATTGTATCCGCATACAATGAATCATAACATAAACCCTTTTTCAAGGACGCCGCCCCCTGAACCGCGCCGCCCCATTTTCAACCCTTTCCCTCGCGATCCTCGCTGCGGTCGCCTTCGCGGTCGGCGCCTTTGCCCAGACCCAAGGCGGCTCCGCGCCCACCGTCGGCTCCGCGCAGCGGTTGATGGTGCGCCAAATGTACGCTGAGGCGGCTCGGGAGATCAACACCGTCCTAAAGAGCGACCCGGAAAACATCGACGCCCTGTACACGCTGGCGGCTATTGAGCAAACGCGGATTTTGGATTACGAGTCTTACAGCATAGACGGGGCGCGTTTTCTGTCTTTGGCCGACAGCCTGCGGGATATATTCGATAGGCGGCAAGCGGTGCTGCGCGGCGGCGATTCATTGCGGTGCATCTTCTATCGGGCTAATATCTTGGGCGGGATCAGCCTCATGCAGGCCAAGCGCGGGGCATGGATAGAGGGGGCGAGGAGCGCGATGGCCTCGTCGGGGTTGTACAAGCAGGTGAAAAAAGCCGATCCCGGACACCTCGGCGCGGAACTCGGGCTTGGGATATTCGACTACTACTTCGGGACAAGCCTGAAGTGGATCCCCTTTGCCGGCGGCGGCAGCGTGGAACGGGGCTTGGAGGCTATGGAGCGGGCGCTCCACGCCCCCTTCCCATTCGACCACGCGGCGAAAAGCTCCTACTGCTGGATGCTGATAGACCGCAAACAGTACAAAAAAGCGGACTCGCTGGCGCACACAGTTTTGGTGGAAATCCCGACCAGCACGATATTTTTGCGTATAAGAGCCCTTATTGCCCTATGGGCCGGCTGCTACGACGACGCGCTCCACCTTGGCAACAAGTTAAGAACCTTATCCGAGAAACGCGCGCCGGTCAACTGGTCGGACTTGATCACAAGCTATTACATCATAACAAGCGCGCACGATAATCTGGGGCAAAAAGCGGAGGCATACAAATTAGCCGACAAAGGCCTAGCCTTGCCGATGCCGACAGAATTCAAAAACATGCATAACGTTAAAGAGCACATAAAGTTTTTAAACGGAATCAAGGGGAAATATAAGAAGAAGTAAGGTGGATTGATGTCAATCAATATAATAATGGATTTTAATGATTAATGATTTAAGGATAAAATGATGGACAAATCGTTTGATGTTAATTTTAAAGTATCAATTTTATCGAAGCTATTGATGTTGGCGATAATAACGCTATTTATCGTCACGTCCCCGACCGCCTTTGCCGACGGCCGCGACAATGCCGGCTATAACCCCATGATACGTCCCGACGACCGTATAAACCGTTTCGTCCAGCGAGCATATTCGCGTTACGGCATTTTACCCAAAGGGTTTCACAGGCAACCGATGGGAACGGCGGATTTCTTGAATTATCTCGATACACTTTCAACGCTGCCCGTTAGCGCCGAAGAGCGTTATACCTTAGAGATGTTACGCGGATATTTATCCGTCGACAAGGGGTTATACGGATTTCGCGGAGGAGAGGAGACAAGAAACGGCGGTGATTATAGAGACAATCAAAATCAATACGGCCTGATAATTAACTTAGACCTGAACGCAGACGCTTGGAGTAAATCGGGCGGCGGCATCGGCCCGCGCGTCGGCGGGCGCGGAATCATCGGCCCGCAGCTGCGCGGCCACATCGGGCGGGTGTCGTTCTACTCCTCATTGGACGTGTGGACGGAGTACGTGTACGACTCTCTCTTTATGCAAACCTCCTATCAGCCGTACGACGGTGTGCCGTACGAGCTTTACGGGCGCTACGATAAGGAACACGGCGGCAACGTCCGCTCTTCCGACCTGCCGCGTTGCGGCGTGGTCTTTGACGCCGGACGGATCAGTTTACAAGGGGGAATAGACTACTTGCGCTTGGGGCCCGCGGCCTATTTTCCCCTCACGCTGTCCGGTAACGCGCCGCCCATCACATACGCGCGCGGAATCTTTGATTTGACGTACGTGGAGTACCACCACACCGTAGGTATACTGCGTTCCCAGAGAGACAAGTCAAAGTATATCTACTCAAACGGACTGGTCGGGAACTTGTGGGGCGGACGCGTGCGGTGGGGAATAAGCGAGGTGATGATCGGCGGCAGTACAACGAACCAGCAGGACGACGACCCGGCCAACACGATACGCGAGGAGTATGTCGGGCAGGAACTTGGTTGGGAAGAGGCATTTTTTGTCCCGTTCGTGCCAATGGTCTTCGTGGAACACTATGTAGGCGACAAAAACAACGCGGCGCTCGCTCTCGACGCTACGGTCAACTGGCCGAAGGATTTCCGTTTTTACTTCGAGTTCTTCCTAGACGACATGCTCGCGCCGTGGAAGATAATGAGCGACGACTGGGGGAACAAGTGGGCGCTTACCATAGGGGCGCAGTACTTTGCAAACTGGAAAAACAGGGACGTAAGCGTCGGGCTGGAGATAAGCCGGGTTGAGCCGTGGGTCTACACGCACTTCTACGGCGGGAGCCACAGGTACGACCATTTCAATGTATGCCTCGGATCGGCGGCGGGGCCTAATTCTCTCTCGGCGGTTGTAAACGGCGACATCAGCGTCACGGAGAAGGTGACTCTTGGGGTCAGGGTTGCAAGTTTGTCGAACAATCCATCCGCTCGCGGCGGCAAGATAACTGATATTTTTCAGGATGAGGGCCGCGGAAGTACGCCGGACGCCGGTATCAAGAAGTTTCTGGGGCCGGGGACGGTTAGTTATATTAGGCCGGGTTTGTACGGGCGCTACGACCCGTTCGGGCTTTTCAGGGTGAACGCCGGGATAGACGTTGATGTCGCGGAGGAGCGGGGGCGGGTTAGTTTTTCACTTGACGGGGGATTTAGGTTTTAAAGCTATGGGTCCTAAAAAACATCTTGGCCAGCACTTTCTCACCGCTCCGGCTTTTGCTAAGAGGATCGCCGACGCGGTGCCCGCCGTCGGCGAGGAGCGTGTGCTTGAGGTAGGGCCCGGGCGGGGGGCGCTCAGTGTGTATTTGTTGGAGCGTTTTCCGTTTATGCACTTAGTGGAAATTGACGCCGATTCTATCGATACGTTAAAGAATAAGCTTGGCGATGGCGGTTACCGTATACACAATGAGGATGTGATGGGCTTTGATTTTTCTATGGTCGGGTTTCCGTTGCACTTGGTTGGGAACTTGCCGTATAATATAGGGGCGCTTATCATAAAGAAGGCGCTGATGGAGGCGCCGCGTGTGGCGTCTTGTACGTTTATGGTGCAGCGTGAGGTCGCGTCGCGGATTGTCAGCGGGCCGGGCGGCAGGCAAAACGGGTTTCTGTCTATATTCTGTCAGTTTTTCGGCGAGGCGAAATTGCTCTTTCATGTGCCGCCCGGAGCTTTTTTCCCGCGGCCCAATGTTGACTCGTCGGTATTTCAGATTATAGTAGATGCGGATATAGAGAAAAAACTTTGCCGTGAGCGGTGGAAGGATTTCTTTGCCTTTGTGGACAGCGGGTTTTCTATGCGGCGAAAACAGCTTGCCAAGGTGTTGTCGTTACGACGCGGGCGCGATAAAGATTATTATCGCGGAGCGTTGTCGGATATAGGGATAGACGCGGCGGCGCGGCCCGAGGATTTGGGCGTCGGCGAGTGGCTGAGATTGTACGGGCGGGTGCGCGATGAATCAATTTAGGATTTTGGCGTTACTATCTATACTGACAATTCTTATCCCGACAGCTACGAACGCCGGCGGCGCTCGGCACTTTCCGGATGAGTTGACATTCCCGCGTGTCAATGAAGAGGAGGCTGACAGCGGCGATGCCGTCAAAGATATGATGGATTCTTCCAATACAGTCAACATCTCCGTCGATCAAACGCTCTTTGACAAATCCTACACGGGCATAAACAAGCTCTTCTACGCCCAAACGTTCGGCCCCGCGTCTTTGGAACAAAGCGTGTGGTACGAGTTGCGGCGCGACAAATTGTTGAATACCCGGCACTACCTGAACGCGTCGGGGGCGCTCTCTTACAGCCTTGCGAATCCGCGCTACGCTTGGGTTACTCCCGGCCTCGATTGGTCGCCCATTGTCCAATACTCAAACGATCGCGCCGGAAACAACGCGCTCACGACCGTCGATCTCGGGCCGACCGCCGCGTTCAAACCTTACGGCGTGGGCGCCGTCCTTCGGGCCGGCATATCGGGCCGCCGCGTGGATTCGCTCGCCGGGGTGCTCAGGGTCGGCGAGCAGCGTAGCAGCGTAGGGGCGTACGGCGCGTTCAATGTAGGGTCGGAAGAGGAGCCTCTGCCCTTTGCACCGGTTTATTTCTACGCGGACGGCATCGGCAGGCAGATCGAGAATTCGAGCATGACGTCGCTCACAAGTAACGTGTTGAGCGCCGTGGCGGTTGGGGATCGCGACAGTATGTTCGTGTACGGCGCGGTCACGTTCTTTAACGGCAGAGAGGGGTATTTGGAGGGCAGCGCCGACAGCCGAGCGGCGCAGTTCACCGAGACGCCTTGGCGCGTGGAGCGAAACCTGACCGCCACCGCCGGCTACAAGGCGGCGCAGAGGTACATGTTCTTCCCGTCATTCTACTACAGCGTTTCGGAGAACACGCTTGAGTTTCTGAACGATACCCGCAAACGCGATGAAAAGACGCTGCGCCAAACGTTGTCGGGGGCGGTGTCCACCGATTCAACCGCCGGACTCTATTACAGCGGGCAACTCAGTTTCGAGTGGCGCGGGCACGACAAACTCTTCGGCAAAGAGATGCCTATGCAGTCAACGGCGGAGAACATCGACAGTCTGGAGGTCAACCTCTGGGACTATTTCGCGTTCGACCCGCGCACCGTGCACAGCATCGCCGTGCGCCTGCCGCGGTCTATGCGGCTGAAGTACGAATTCGGCCTCTCTCGCTTCCTCACGGAGTACCCGAACTTCTACGTAAGGGGCAGGGACACCGTAACAAATAAGGACGACAGCGACCGTCGCACCCTGCAACATAAGCTTGCGCTCGAATACAAAGACGACAGTACGTTGAAAGCGGAGGTTTACGGGGAAATCACCGGCTATGACTTAGTTTTTCTGAGGCAGGAGAAGAGCGGCAGCAACCGCACCGACGACGGGCAGAAGATCGGGCTTGTCGTGGAGTGGGCGCCGTGTAACGAGTTTTTGATAACCGAGGCGCTCTCCACGGAGGCCAAAAGGGGCAATTTTCACTTCCCGGCCTTTCATCAGCAGGCGTTGCAGCGCCCGCGCTATTCCCGCGCCGTCAACTCATCTTTGTCGACGACGTGGCAACTATCGCCGCTTGTGGGCCTGAGCGGTCAGTGGAATATCAAGTTGTCAGATTACGGTTTCTGGTACGGACGCGAGTACATGGATGAGATTCTGGCGGTTAATCCCGAGGCGCGGGTCGACTACTACGCGATAACGAGCAAGTCCGTCTACTACACCGTAGACTTGGCGGTCAATTTCAGGCCGTGGGAGGCGGTCATAACGGCCGGAAACGCTTTTACGTGCGCGCGCGACCGAAACTACAGCGCCGGAAATTATATTTTAGCTAACGAGAACGGGTACTCGGTCAAACCGTATCTCAAAGCGGCGGTCTCAATACGCGAGCGCGTGGAGCTTGACGCGCACCTGAGCCGGACATTCGTGGCGGGCGACGACGCGCTCGGCTACTGGGACTTCAGACTGCAAGCCGTAGGAGGCTTTTGATGAACATGTCACGAATCAACGCCCTATTCGCCCTATTGGGCCTGTTAATGGTATGCGGCTGCTCGATCTTCGACCTGAAGAACCCGGAACCGCCGCTTGTCGGCGTGAAGACCGAAGACCCGCTCAATATCGGCGACATTCTGAGCATCGTGAGCGAGTCGTCCGTCGACATGGACTACAGCGACTACTTTGTGAACGGCGTGGTCTTTGAGTACGTGCATTTCCAAAAGATAACGGGCAAAGGCGAACTCATAAACATGCTGAACCGCCTGCGCACGCAGACGTCGCTTGTGGAGTGGCAGCCCGAAAGGGCCAATAAGCGCTTTGAGGGGAATTTGCAGATAGCGGAAAACATGCCCTACACCGTCTACTCCGGCGGAAGGGTGATATGCACCGGGCTTGCCGATTTCCATATCGTCAGAGAGCCGGATTGGATGATAAGCTACTGGAAGGATGTGCCGGATGGCGGATACATACCGTTCTTCGAACCGTAAACGTACGACGGAATCAGCGCTGCCCGCGCGGTCAACGCGCCACGGCGTCGAGCTCGCGGCCGCCGGAGTATTAGCGGCGGCGGCGCTATTAACGCTGATACTCTCCTGCGACATACTGTTGCTGCCGCCGACCGGTTTCCCGGAAGACGGGCCAAACCCCCGCTCCACACCCACAGGCACAATCGAATACCTCTTCCGCGCCTACGAGGACAAGCGTATCGACCTCTTCACGGAACTGCTGCCCAAAAACGGGACGTATCGGTTCTTTATCTCTCCCGACTACTCCGACGCCTACGCCGCGACGCACAGCACCGACGCCATCATAGCGCGGATTGAGGAGGGCCAATACGCCTACGTGACGCCGGGCAACTACTACTACTGGGGCCACGAGAGCGAATTAGCCAAACACCGGCGTCTATTCAGCATGGCCGACGTAATAGAGTTCACCGAGTACCCCATAGTGAACGAACACAACTTCCGCTACCGAATAGACGAGAACAGCGACACCACGCACGTAGAGGTGAGAACAACGGCGGGGGAACTTTGCATAGGCTTCAGAGACACGCTCTACTGTACGCAAAAAGAGGGCCAGTCCCAAATCTTCTTGCTTGAACGCGAGACGGATAGGAAGACAGGGGATAAACTTTGGGTCATAAAGGATTGGTTTGATCTTAACAGTATTTGAGGTTTGGAGGAACCGACGGGCGAATCCGTCCGACAAAATAAAGTTTGACTTTTTTATGCCGATTAATGTATATTATTATAGAGAATTAGTACGCTGCGGTTTAAACTTCAAAGGAGGGTGTCATGGCGACGTTAACGGTAGCGGATGATCGGTTGCTGGAAGTAGATGAGTGCGCGAAGAATGAAGAGCGTAGCCGCGAGGATATCGTCAATGAGGCAATATCTCTGTATTTGCGCAAAAAAAGATGGAACAAAATCTTTGAAGAGGGTGACCGTTTAGCCGCAAAGAATGGGATTACGTCTGATTGACCGGTTTTGCTCGAAAAAACCAATTATATCGCGCAAAACCCGGGATATTCTTCGATTTTTAACTTTTTTAAAATAAATCTTGACTCTTTTCCGCCGCTAATATATATTATTATTGTATGCGTCTGTACGGGACGTATGGTCTAAAAGCGGCCGCTTTTAACTTTTTTACGGTAACCGGAGGCAAAGGCCTACTATTATGATAGATACGCCGACTGTCTTAGGGCTCTTGATTGCGTCGCTTGCGGCGCCAAGGGGGGCGTATTCTGTACGCGCCGTACGCGCCGCGTGCGGGGGCGCGAGGGTTGCCGCGCGCTCGGCGGGCGGGGAGGCCGGTCGCCGTGGGGTTTGGGAGGCGTGCTTGGGGCGTGATAGCGCTGGGATGCTTGTTAATTATTTTAATTATTTTATTTTTAATTATTATTTTAATACTCAGTCTAACATTGGCAACTACGCCCGGGCGGTTGATTTAGCCCGCGTACCCCCCCCCCCCCCATACACGCGCATACGCAAGTCGCAATATCTCAACGAGTCGCAGATGGCCTAAGGCTAGCTGTCCACTCTGTTTTATTCTACGCTATAAAATATCATCGAGCCAATATCAACCGCGCCATTGCGGTTGCATCAGTCATTTTTTGCAAACCATTTCCATCAAACTTAAAAAACGCGAATTCCAACGTTCTGTGGGGGACGCTAGACAACCCCCATCACAATACAATTTATATATGAAAGGGGTATCGAGACTGTCTACTCGGTAAAATACTATGAAAAAAACCATTATTGCGGTCTTACTATTATGCGGCCTATCCGCCGCTCAAAGCAAGCAGAAAGTCGCGGTCTACATGACCGGTAAAGAACCTGATGGCATTGTGGGCGTACACAAGGTATTGGGCGGCGAACTCGCCAAAACGATTAGCGAAAGTGATAAATACTCAGCCGTAGACCGCACCGACGCGATCCTCAGCCAGCTAACACGTGAACAATATATGCAGCGCAGCGGTGCCGTGAGCAGCGACCAGATACGCGACATCGGCAAGTACCTCGGCGTCCAATACCTCAGCATCGCCGAGATAAGTCCGGTAGCCAAACGCTCCTACTATTTAGATGTACGGCTTGTTGACGTGGAAACCGCGGAAATTATGCGCACCGTTACAGCGGGTAGCGGTTTGGAAAACGCAAACGAAATGATACGGGTCGCGAAGAAACTTGCCTACGAGCTGATAGAGACCGAAAAAGTGAAAGAACGTATTGCGTATGAGGAAACGCGGCGAGACCTGAAGAAAAAAGCGCTTTTCTACGGCGCCATCGGCGCGGAAGCGCTCGGGGCGGGATTGATAGCCTACGGAGTTCTCGAAAATAGCAACGTCGGAAAGCACGTTAGCAACGGTAAATACGCAGAAGCCGAAAACTCCGCAAAGAACCGTAATACGGCTCTTACTGTCGGCGGAATATTTTTGTTGAGCGGGATAACTATTCACATTTTCTTCTAAAAACAAACGAGGTGCGGTATGACAAGTCTAAGGTTTTTTTGGGTTAAGCGCAAAGGATGGATATTCATCATTGCGGTATTTGCTGTTGCGGTACTCGTCCAAGTCTGCAACACTGTCCCGGAATATTGCGGAGAAGGGAACAAACTCAATCCCGAAACCCAATTCTGCTTCAACAACAAGACCTACGATAAGTGCGGCGGCGCGGAGTACGACCCGACAAACCAATCATGCGAAAGAGGCGTACTGAAAGCCAAATGCGCCGGAGGCGAAACGTTTTACAACCCCGAGACGGAATTCTGCCGAAACGGAAACACCTACGAAAAATGCGGCGGCAACGTTTATAACCCAGACAGTCAAACGTGTACCAACGGTGCGATACGTACAAAGTGCGGGAATGAATACTTCAGTCAGGTATCGGAGTTCTGCTTCAACGAGATCGTCTATCCGAAATGCGGCGGCAACACATATATCCCAACAGCCCAAGTATGCGAGAACGGCGTTTTGCTGGCGAAATGCGGCGACAACAACTACAACCCGACTTTGCAATTCTGCACAGGCGGGCAAATTTATCCCAAATGCGGGGGCGCGGGGGGCGTTGAATACGATCCGTCTTACCAATCGTGCGAAGGCGACATACTGAAATCGAAATGCGGAAACGACTTCTTCAATCCGGCATCCCAATTCTGCTTAAACGAGAGAATCTATTCAAAGTGCGGCGGCAGGGAATACGACCCTGCGACGCAAGCCTGCGATCTGAACATCGTAAAAACTAGATGCGGCAGTAACGACATCTATGATTCCACCACGGCGTTTTGCCTTAATAATACCGTCTATCAGAAGTGCAGGGGGGTGGTTTGGGAACCTGCGAGCCAGAAGTGCGAAAACGGGGTGGTGAAAGAAAAATGCGGGAGCGACTACTACGATACCACGATACAATTTTGCTATATGAATAATACCATCTATGACAAATGCAACGGGAGGACGTATGATCCTATGACGGAGGAGTGTAAGGAGATTAGTATGGTGTTTGTTCAGGGGGGGACGTTTACTATGGGGTGTACTGAGGAACAAGGGAACGATTGTCGCGGTAGTGAGAGGCCTGCGCACAGAGTAACGCTTAGCAGTTTTTATATCGGCAGATATGAAATATCACAAGCGCAGTGGGAAGAGGTAATGGGTTATAATCCATCAGTGACGAAAGGATATGATTTGCCGGTTACAAATGTACGTTGGGATACCATTCAGGTTTTCATCAGAAAACTGAATACACAGACTGGCAAGAACTATCGTTTGCCTACGGAAGCGGAGTGGGAGTATGCCGCACGCGGAGGGATGATGAGCAGAGGTTATAAGTATGCGGGGAGTGATACTCTTGGTAATGTGGCTTGGCATTACGGTAATAGTGGCAATAACCTCCATATAATAGGTACGAAACAAGCAAATGAATTGGGTATTTATGATATGAGTGGAAATGTAGCGGAATGGTGTCATGATGATCATAGGACATATAATAACGGCTCACAATCGAATCCTACGGGATCTACCACAACAAACGAACGCGTATATCGTGGCGGTTCTTACTATATGAGAGACGGTTCAGGTTATAGCCCATTTGGCGGAAGCGGTTCTACATTTATGTGCCGCGTCTCGAATCGTGACTATGGTAGCAGTACTGGATCTTATACTACTTTGAACATATCTTCGCAGATGATTGACCTTGGCTTCCGCCTCGCCCACTCCCCCTAATTAGCCACAATTTTCAGGCGTTGGGTGGGGGCAAGTTGGAATACGTTGTACAACAAACAAGTACAGTCAAGTTCCATGTAGCGAGCGCTATGGAACTTGGCTGTACAAAAACAAACATATAGGAGGTTTTTATGCTGATAGATTTAGACAACAATCGCTTACGTATTACAAACGCTAGGGGAATAAACGTGATTGATATTGCCCCAGCAGTGCTAGATGAAATTAGAGAACACATTAGAATACGCGTTCAAGAGTGGATTCGCCAACGTGGTACTACGCCTTTTCAATTTTATAATTTGTTTGGAGGGGTTGAACATGGCGATTGGAGCGGTACACCCATGATGGCATTGTATGAAAAATACGAAAACAGATACAGAGGCAGATACGAAAACATACTTGAACTAGAAGACAAAGCTATGGGTTTAGCAAGCAACGATGGTGGTAGATTGTTAAAACGAGCTCTTCTTGAATGGAGTGATATATCTTTTGGATTTCAGCATGGCAGAAATAGTACATATCGTTTTGTGGGACATACTACAGATGTTTAGATTCTGTACAAGGCGGGGTTTTCGCCCCGCCGAACTCAGCATTATTTTAAAGATTTCATGCCGTAACCATCTTACCGACACTTAATCCAATAAAAATGCGGTAGTCATGGTTAAGTCCTCCTTTGTTATAATATAGTATACGGATGTTAAGAAGTCAATATTTTTGTAAAAAAAGCGTTCCGGCGCGTCCGCCCCATCGTCCCCGCCCCTATCCGGCGGCGGTCGGCGGGTCGGTCGGTCAGTCCCCTGAAGTCCCCCCTGCAATACGCCCGAATCCGCAACCTAAATTCAGCTAAAGAAGTTTTTATAGAACATTTCACCCCATTTACACGTATTATAGATAGCGAGCGCGTATTCTGTCCGAACCGAGGGGACGCGTGAGGCCTGATCTCGTCGTCAGGATCCGTGCGGGATGCCTAGGAGCGGTTTTGACGGCGGGCGGCAAGAATACAATCGTCGATACGAATGGTTTCACATATATATGGAGGTGTATTATGGAAGAAAGCGGCATGACGGACAACATCGATGAAATGCTGGACGAGGCATTGGACAAAAGCTTCCGCTCGGTATTCGAGCCGGACGTGAAAGAGCTTGTTAGGGCAATGTTCGCGCTTCTATTGATGCGGCTAAAATTGAAGACGTCGAAGTTGATGACAGCGGACGAGAACCTCAAGCTCGACAAGGCGTTCGCGATAGTCGGCGGGTATTTGGACTACGCCTATCCGGGGTTCAATAAGGCGCTGATGGATATGACTTTTTTGGAGTAGCGTGTTTTGCCCTAATCCCTCAACCAAATCTTTAAAACCAAAATCATTTTAAGACGAAGCTTTCGGCTTTATAGATAAATGCGGGGTTAACCCCGCATTTTGGCTTCGCCGAGATAAACAAGTTGACTTCGCCGAGATAAACAAGTTGGCTTCGCCGAGATAAGCAAGTTCAATCAAAGTCAAAAGATAAAGGCGACGATTTTGACTTTGCTTTCTTAAAAAACAAAAAAAATTTCACCCCGCCCCCGCCCGAATTTATATTTATACTCCAGCCCTGCTTGCCTAGCGGGTCCTCGGCTGGCGTGTTTGTATCGGCTTTTGGGGCTTTGAGCGTTGAATTTACGGAGTTTACGGAGGGAGCGATTTGTCGGAGCAACAACCTAAACAGCCCGCGCAGCCGCAGGATTCGGCGGCGCAGGGGGGCGCCAAGCCTGCCGAGAAGAGCGGTCTCCTGCGGTTTTTCAGGGAGATGGGGTCGGCGCTTGTCATGGCGCTTATCGCCATCGTCTACGTGATACAGGCCTTCCAGATACCCACGGGGTCTATGGAGGACAGCCTTTTGGTGGGCGATTTTCTGCTTGGGCTGAAGTTCATCTACGGCGCGCCGCTGCTCCCGTACTCGCGGGAGCTGGGGATCACGCGCAGGCTGCCGGCGGTGGCCAAGCCGAAGCCGGGCGACGTGGTGATCTTCAAATATCCGGGGGCGGACGCCAAGGACTACATAAAGCGCATGGTGGCGGGGCCGGGCGACGTCGTTCAGTTCGCGGGCCACAAAAAGCTCATCGTCAACGGCACCGAGCTCATCCTGCCGCCGCACGGCAAGTATACGGGGGGCAGCAGGGCCGACCCGCGCATCCTGAACTTCGCCCCGCTACGCATACCGGCCAAGGGCGACGTGTTCCGCCCCGATACCATGCCGATCCGGGAGTTCTTGTTCTTCAAGACGCTGGTGCATCAGGAGAACCCGACAAAGAGGGTGTACATGCACTTTGACCTATACGTCGACGGCGAGCTTTCGAACAGCGCAGCCCTCAACTTCAACGGGGCGAGGCTCTCGCTGGACGACTTGCAGGACGGCAAATTTATCTACAAGAACGAGATGACGCGGCGCACGGAGGCTTTTGATTTCAACCGCATAGACGATTGGACGATGCTTGACTACGTCTTAGATATTATCCGCCGGAATTTCTCGTCCGACAAGAGCGTGGAGATACGTAAAAAGCTGTTTTTGGGCAATGATCGTATAGAGAGCTATACGGTACGCAACGACAACTACTTCATGGTGGGCGACAACCGCGACAATTCGCTCGACTCGCGGTACTGGGGGTATCTGAATCATAACTTCGTGAAAGCCAAGGCGCTGATCTTATACTTCTCCTACGACAATACCGGCCCGGCATGGAAATTCCCGGCAAACATACGTTGGAACCGTATAGGAAAGCTGATAAGGACGTGGGACGGGGAGAGCGAGGGGAATCCTAAGATTAAGTATTAGTGATCGATAATCAATGGTTAATTATGCGTTATCATTAAATTAAAACATTTATTTTTAATTCGGATGTCTTTACACATGAACAAAAACACGACCGCGCATCAATACGACGAAAGCAAGATCAAGACGCTTAGCTCCTTGGAGCACATCCGTCTTCGTAGCGGCATGTACATCGGGCGGCTCGGCGACGGCTCCAACCCGGACGACGGCATCTACGTCCTCCTCAAAGAGGTCATAGACAACGCCATCGACGAGTTTATCATGGGGTTCGGGAAGAAGATCGAGGTGAACGTGGAGAACGGCGTCGCCTCCGTGCGCGACTTCGGGCGCGGGATTCCGCTGGGCAAGGTGATCGACTGCGTCTCAACCATCAACACCGGCGCGAAGTACAACGACGACGTCTTCCAGTTCAGCGTGGGGTTAAACGGCGTGGGCACAAAGGCCGTCAACGCGCTGTCGAGCAGTTTCCGCGTCGTCTCTTACCGCGACGGGGAGTATTTTCAGGCGAAGTTTGAGCGCGGGAAGCTCATATCCAAAAAAGGCGGCGTAGTTAAGGGGGAGGAACCGGACGGCACGTTCGTCGAGTTCGTGCCTGACGCGGAGATTTTCGGCGAGTACAAATTTAACTTTGAGTACATAGAACAGCGTTTATGGAACTACGCCTACCTCAACTCCGGGCTGAAGTTGTTCTTGGGGAAGCAGAAGTTTGAGTCCAAAAACGGGCTTTTGGACTTGTTGCAAAACGACGTAGGGGAGTCGGCTGTCTACAGTATCGCCTACTGCCGCGGCAAGCAGCTGGAGTTCGCCTTTACGCACACGCAGGCCTACGGCGAGGCCTACCGCTCGTTTGTCAACGGCCAGTTCACCTCCGATGGCGGCACGCACCTAAGCGCGTTTCGCGAGGGCATACTAAAAGGCGTAAACGAGTTCTATAAAAAAAATTACTCCGGCGTCGACGTGCGCGACGGCATATCGGGCGCGGTCGCCATCAAGCTGAAAAGCCCCGTTTTTGAGTCACAGACAAAGAATAAGCTTGGGAACACGGAGATACGCGGATGGATAGTCTCGGAGGTCAAGTCGGGCGTGGTAGACTTCCTGCACAAGAACGCCGACGCGGCGCGCAGCCTCGAGAGCAAGATAGTGCAAAATGAGAAATTGCGCACCGAGCTGAACAAGGTGAAGAAGGAGGCCAAGGAAGCGGCTAAGCGCGTGGAGATAAAGATACCGAATCTCAAAGACTGCAAGTACCACGCCGGTGAAAACGACGGCGGCAGATCCACCATCTTCCTCACCGAAGGTCAGTCCGCGGGAGGCTCGATCATCTCCGCCCGCGACGTGTACACACAGGCGATCTTTACCATGAGAGGCAAACCGCAAAACGTCTTCGGCAAGACGCGGGCGGCAATCTACCAAAACGAAGAGCTGTACGATATGATGATGGCGCTTGGCATTGAGGAGGACGTGGAGAAGCTGCGTTATAATAGAATAGTTTTAGCCACCGACGCCGATGTTGACGGTTTCCACATCAGAAATTTATTGCTGACTTTCTTCCTCACGTACTTTGAGGAGTTGGTTCAGGCCGGGCACGTTTATATTTTAGAGACGCCGCTCTTCCGCGTTCGCAACAAGAAGGAGACGCTCTACTGCTACAGCGAAAAGGAGCGTGACGCGGCCATAGCCAAAATTCGCGATCCGGAGGTAACGCGGTTCAAGGGTTTGGGGGAAATATCGCCGAGCGAGTTCGGCCAGTTCATAGGCGGCGATATGCGGCTCGTGGAGGTCAACGTAAAATCAGCAAAAAACATCTCCGAGACGCTTGAATTCTACATGGGCAAAAATACCCCGGAGCGGCGTGATTTTATCATGGAGAATTTGATATAGACAATATTTAGTTGATGTTGCGACGCGTAAGCGGCGCATGTGTATAAAAAGTCCCTCCCCCTATTTGAGGGGGAGGGATTGAAGGAGGAGGGGAATCTAGCGGGGCGTTGCGGGGTGTCCCCGCAGGGTGGGTAGCGGAAAACAAAATGGCGAAGCCATTTTGGTTGGAGCGAGGGAGGGCGTAGCCCTCCCCTTAGTTGAATCTGATTTTGACTTTTTAAGGATCAACACAATGGCATTCGTAAACACTCTGTACAACACAAACTTTCTTGAGTACGCCTCCTACGTCATCAAGGACAGGGCGATACCGCACGTTGACGACGGGTTAAAGCCGGTGCAACGCCGCATACTGCACACCCTCTACGAAGTGGACGACGGCAAGTTTCATAAGGTGGCAAATATTGTCGGTCAGTGTATGAAGTACCACCCGCACGGCGACGCCTCTATCGGCGACGCGCTTGTCGCGATTGCCAATAAGGATTTGTTTATTGACAAGCAGGGGAACTTCGGCAACATCTTCACCGGCGACCCGGCCTCCGCCGTCCGCTACATAGAGTGCCGTTTGTCGCCGCTTGCCGTTGAATCGCTCTTCAATCCTGAGATCACCGAATATGTGGATTCCTATGACGGGCGCAACCGCGAACCGGTCACGCTGCCGGCGAAGCTGCCGGTCCTCTTAGCCCTCGGCGCGGAGGGGATAGCGGTGGGGATGTCCACCAAGATTCTACCCCACAATCTAATCGAACTTCTCGAAGCGCAAATAGCCTACTTACACGGCGACCAACACTTGGTCTTCCCGGATTTTCCTACCGGCGGATTAGCCGACGTCTCCGAATATAACGACGGCAACGGCAAGGTGTTGTTGCGGGCCAAGCTCGACACGAGCGACCCAAAGCGTATTGTCATACGGGAATTGCCGTTCGGCTCCACCACCGAGTCCATCATGGCCTCCATAGAGGGCGCCGCCCGTAAGGGCAAACTGAAAATCGCCGGCATCAGCGACTACACGGCGGAGAACGTGGAGATCGAGGTGCGGCTGGCGCGTGGGATCCACACGCAAGATACCGTAGACGCCCTTTACGCCTTTACGGATTGCGAATCGTCGGTCTCCGTAAACATGATGGTGATCAGCGACGAAAAGCCGGTGGTAATGTCCGTCACGGAGGTCATAAAGCGAAATTCGGACAGGCTCATAGAGATACTGACGGCGGAACTGAAACTTGAAGAGCGCAAGCTGAAAGACAAGCTCCACGCTAAAACGCTTGAACAAATATTCATAGAGAACCGCGTATACAAAAAGATCGAGGCGATGAAGACCGCCGAGAGCGTGGTGAAGGCTGTCTTTGACGGATTGGCGCCGTTTCAGCGGGAGATCAGGCGCGAGGTGACTAATGAGGATGTGGACACGTTACTGAAAATCCCCATCAGGCGCATATCTCTCTACGACATCAATAGGGCGAAAAAAGAGATGGAGGATATCAAAACCCGCCTGAGGGAGATCAAGCGGCACTTGGGCGCTATAGTTGATTACACTGTGGATTTCTTAGGCAAAATCATAAATAAGTACAAACCGCAACATCCGCGTAAAACGGAGTTGGTCTCGTTCAAAAAGGTAGACGTGCGAGAGGCCGCGCAGCGCAACTTGAAACTGCGCTACGACAAAGACACCGGATACCTCGGCTACGAGGTAAACGGCAACCTGCTCTTTGACGTGTCGCCCTACGACAGGGTTCTGGTGATAAGAAAGACCGGCGCGTTCTCGGTGATAGGCGTTCCCGAAAAGCTGTTCGTTGACAAGGGGATGCTCCACTGCGGATTTGTGGACAAAGACCTTGTCTTCACCGCGATTTACAGGGACGAGGAGACGAAATTCCCGTACATCAAGCGCTTCAAGATAGAGCAATTCCAATTGAACAAGGGCTACGCGATAGTGCCTGAAAATTGTACATTGCTTAAATTAACGACCGACCCCAACGCGGTGGTGACGATAGAGTACAAACCCAAACCGCGGCTGAAAGTGTTGGAGGAGAACTTCAAAGTGAAGAACTTCTTGGTAAAAAACGCCAAGGCCGGTGGAATCCGGTTGGCGAATAAGGAGATGAAGTCGGCGAAAATAGGATGATTGGGACTTTATAATCCTTCCACTCCGTCATCACAGCAATGGCGTGGGTGCCTTTGGCCGCTTCGTATGGATCCTTAAATTTCATTCCGCTTTCAACTCGTCCAAAATCTGCTCAACAACGTACCCCGTTTTGGGCAGGACTCTGTTTAGCGGGAAGAAACGTTTGATTACCGATACCGCGTCTTCGATTGTGCGGATATTAAGTTTGCGCAACAAAAATTTTATGTCATCGTAGTCCTGCCCTTCCACTCTTGACGACATTAATTTCATTGCGAGCAGATACTCAGGTGTCACGGTGGAAATTTTCAGGTTACCTGTTCGCATGAATTCCACGGTCTCTACATTGCCATCCATAAATCCTTTAACACCGTCGTTGAGCCAATTTTGCGGTAGGCTGTGTTCATCCGCGATTTTTTCCGCTAACGCGTGTATCTCACTTTTTGGTTCATACAGAGCGTCTATATCCTTTGTCGCGTCGCGGGCCGAGTGTACAAGACACATTGCTGCGCCACCGGTAATGATGATTTCGCCGTGCACGCCATTTTTTTCAAGTTCCAAGCCTATTATTTCAAGATATTTCAGTAACTCTTCTTTTCGCATAATTTTCTCCCATCAGACCCGCATTAAAAAATTTTCATCAACAAACAAATTCCTATACTTGAACTCCGTCGGCGACTTGTACATAAACAGCAGACGCAGGTTGTCTTTCGCGTTGCAGTCAAAGTAGGGTTCGTCGGTCAGTCTGTATTTTTTGTCCATTACCCATGTAGGGACTTCTAAATTGTAGTCGTTGGCCAGCTTGTGCGTCGTAGCGGCAAAAAGCGCCGCGTGTTCGCGAGGCACGTTGGCGTGTGTCGCCGGGGCTTCGGCTATCATGGATAGGCGAGCGGTTGAGTCGCTACGGTAAAACTCGTCTAAGAAGTCGCCGAGAACAATGTAAAAATTTTCCCCGCGGCTCAACAATTCCACTGATTGTGATATTGTAATCATTTTCTGAATACCTCAATTGGAGTGTGCGCCTACTCGTTATGTAATAAATTTAGGATAATAGGCGACACTTGGCAAAATTCAACAAATCAAACTGTTTTAAGATGCTTCAACGCCGGTTGACCTAGCGGGAAGACGTTGAACCCCATCTCGAACAGCGCTTTGTGGTCCAGCACGTTTCTTCCGTCGAAGATGAACGCCGGACGTTCCATACCCGCGTATATTTTCCCGTAGTCAAGCCCTTTATAATCTTTCCACTCCGTCATCACGGCAATGGCGTGGGCGCCTTTGGCCGCTTCGTATGGATCCTTCACGAATTCCACATTGTCAATACATGACGCTAAATCAATTTTCGCGTTGTCAAGCGCTTTGGGGTCGGATATTACCACTTTCGCTTGCTCTTTGACGAGTTGTATTGCCACGTCTATCGCCGGAGACTCTCTTGTGTCGCCTGTGTCGGCTTTGAAGGCGAAACCGAAGAGCGCTATTCTTTTGCCGGCCACTGTGTTGAACATCGCTCGGAGCATGTTTTTCACGAAGCGGCGTTTTTGGTGCTCGTTCATCTCAACCACGCTCTCCCAGTAATCGGCCACTTCGGTCAGGCCGTAGCTTCGGCAGATATATACCAGATTGAGGATATCCTTCTTGAAACAAGACCCGCCGAATCCAACGCTCGACACCAAGAAGCGGCTCCCGATGCGGCTGTCCATGCCGATTGTCCGCGACACCTCGGTCACGTCGGCTTCCGTCTTTTCGCAAAGTTCGGAGATGCTGTTTATAGAGGATATGCGCTGGGCTAAAAAGGCGTTGGCCACGAGTTTTGAGAGCTCGGCGCTCCACACGTTGCTTGTGACGATCCGCTCGCGAGGCACCCAGTTGGCGTATATCTCCACGACCTGATCACGCGCTTTTAGCCCCTCCGGCGTGAGTTGCGAGCCTATGAGGACGCGGTCGGGGTTGTTCAGGTCGGCGATTGCCGTGCCTTCCGCTAGGAACTCCGGGTTGGAGAGCACCTCGAAGTGTATACCTTTCTCGTTGGCGTTGAGGATGCTGCTCATTGCCTCTGCCGTCCTAACGGGCAGGGTGCTTTTCTCTATGATGATTTTATCTCCTTTGGAGACTTTAACGATATTGCGGGCTGTGCGTTCCCAGTACTGCAGGTCGGCGGCTTTACCGGCGCCCTCGCCGAAGCTCTTGGTCGGCGTGTTGACGGAGACGAAGATGATCTCGGCCTCGTCTATGGCGGCGTCGATTTCGGTAGAGAAGAAGAGGTTGCGCCCGCGCGCCTGCTTCACCACATCGGAGAGGCCGGGTTCGTATATGGGCAACGCGTCGCTGTTCCAAGCCGCTATGCGGGCGGGGTTGACGTCCACCACGGTGACCTTGTACTGCGGGCACTTAGCGGCGATCACGGCCATAGTCGGTCCGCCGACGTAGCCGGCGCCGATACAGAGAATTTTCTTTGCGAAATTCATCTATTTAGTCCTTTTGGGTTTCATAGTCAAAATCCAAAATATCACACGGCTCACGCGAGAAAGATTCTTTCAAGCGACGACACCGCCTTATTTCCCTTCTTGTCAACCGCCTCTATGTAGTAACGAACATCTCCCGCACCCTGCGGCAGCTTCGCCGTGTAGTATTCGCCGGTTACCGTGGGGCTTGTGCGCGACGGGTACGCTCCGCCGGTCATGGTTATGCGCTCCTCTTTGCCGTTTGACCGCAGTATCAACGCCACGGACGACAGCCCCGAAGCGTCGTATACGAACGTGTGGACCGTTCCCACCTTCTCCGCATCCTTCAAACATCCCTGACCCCACGTCTTGCCGCCGGGGTTCTCCGGCGTTACCCACGGGGGGAAGATTACCGGGGGGGTCTTGTCTTTGCCGGATGATATCACCTTGTCAAGATCGGAGCGGATGATCGACATCGCGGCGTTCGCGGCGTCTGTGACCTGCCTGTCCCAAATCTCTTGGCCTGTCCAGTACCAGTAGCAGCTCGTTTCCGCCGTCAACAGCAGGCGTACCGCTCTGTCAATATCGCCGCCGCCGTTACCGGCGTCTTGCACCGTATAGATGCAGTTCTGCAACGCGGTCAGCACCGACCACGAGTTCAGGTCGGGCGAATACGGCTGGTCGTACATGCTGAACCATTTGCGGAATTGCGGATCGCCGTTGTCGGCGCCCGCCCATGAACCCGGTTCGACGTGCACCGCCGTATTGGGGTCGGGGGGGAAATCTTTCAAGTAATCGTCCACCGTGCAAAGCTCGTAGCGGTCGTCGTTTTTCAGCCATTCGACGAGCCTGCCCGTGTTGTGGCGGTAGTAGGAGTCGGCGCCGCCGCCGTGGTTGTCGCCGTCGGAGTGCAGTAGGAAGAAGGGCGGGTGGGCGGGGTCGAAACATCCTGTTTGCGCAATGTGTTCGTAAATCTGGCCAAGCACGTGCTCGTACTGCAACGCGCCGTAGCCGCCGCGGGCGTCCTCGTTGCCGATGTACCGCTCGGCGGGGACGCCTACGATCTTGTGTACCGTTCCGTCTACATCCTCATATTTGATATACTCCGGGCGTAACATTGACGGGTTGATGTGGCTGGGCGCCCAAATGTTGGAGAGGCGCATCCATCCGCCGATCGCCGCGTTCTCCTGTTCCGCCGCGTTGGGCGGGAGCATCCCCTCTTCCTTGCCGGCGTACGGGTAATCTTTACACGCTCTATACCGGTGAACGGAGTCATATATAACGGCCTTGACGCCGGCCTTGTTCAGCCACGGGATCATCCTCACGTGGAAGGCTGTCTCCGGCGGGAAGAGCGTCCGCGAGGTCTCCACTCCGAAAACTTCGCGGATGATTTTGCGGTGCATCTCTATCTGTGTAACGATGTCGCGCCCCGGCACGAGCGCCATGAGCGGGTGGAAGAAGCCGAAGTCCGAAAAGGCCATCCTTTTGGCGCCTGAGCGCGTGCCGTACTGCGCGGCCTCGCGGAGGGCGTTGCTCCAAGAGCCGAAGGCGCCGCCGCAAAGCCCTTCCGAGGCGCAGCGGTTGAGTTGCTCTATGAGCGACCCGCTCCAACTGGTCGACAACCCGGCGCGCGGCAAACCGCCGCTGACGTACTGGTCGACCGCGTCTTTAAGGAACTGCGTGTAGTTTCCGGCGCGCGATCCGAAGATGCCGTCTTTCTCGCCGTCCCAATAGGCGGTATCAGCGGCGCGGTAGTAGGGCTGGTGCATGTGCTTGTGTATGCCGAAGAATATCTTGACCCCGCGGCTGTCCCCGACGCTGGCGCGGGGAGCCTTCTTGGCCGCTGTCTTCGGGAAGGAGACCTTGACCTCGGAGAGCGCCTTGACCCAGTCCCCGCCGCCACCGCTGCGCCAATCGGCCTTTTTGCAACCCTCTACCTGCACCTGAAAACTCCCGACCGGCAGTTTGCCAGCCGGTACCGAGACAAGGTAACTATTCGGCTTTTCCGTAGCGACTGCCGCCCCGTTGAAGATATGCTCGTTACCGAACTCGCGGACGATTACCTGCGGGAACGGGATGTCGCCGTCGGCGGAGAAGCGTATCTCGAACGCCGGACTGCGGCTCGTCTTTTCGTCGACAAAGATTTCCGTCGGGTGCGTGACGGAGACGATCTTGGAAAAGACGTCCGTCGCGCTTTTGCGGCTGCCTGCGCCGCCTGTTTTGGGTGTCGCCATTGGGATCTCCTATGGGTTTATTGATACCGTCACAATGATACGTTAAACATATTAATATAATATATTGCCGCCGCCGGAGTGTAATTTTATGGCCGGCTAGTGCGCTTCCCCCCAATGCCTCCCGACGCCGGCGTCGACTTTCAACGGCACTTTGAGCTCGCACGCCCCGCTCATTTCCTCCTTCGCCCACTGAGCGAACTCTTCCGCGCTCTCCGCCGGTGTTTCAAAAACCAACTCGTCGTGGACTTGCAGCAGCATTTTTGATTGCGGCCACTTGCCGGGCATCTTTTGGTACAGCTTGATCATCGCGACTTTTATGATATCGGCGGCGGTTCCCTGCACGGGCGTGTTGATCGCCGTGCGCTCCGCGGCATCCATTACAGTCCGGATTGAGGAGTTGATTTCCGGCAGGTAGCGTTTGCGCCCGAATATCGTTTCCGAGTATCCGCAGTCGCGTGTCTTTTGTATCGCCGAGTCCATGAACGCTCTGATGGACGGGAATCGGTGGAAGTATGACTCTATGAATCTTTTCGCTTCCGCAAAGGAGGTGCCGAGCTGCCTGGATAGGTTGATTGGGCCCATGCCGTACATTAGGCCGAAGTTTATGGTCTTCGCGGCGCGTCGCATCTCCGGCGTTACGAGATCGGGATGCGTGCCGTAGATGGCCGACGCGGTTTGTGCGTGGACGTCTTTGTCTTCAGTAAACGCCTGCACCAGCGACGGGTCGCCGGACAGGTGCGCCAATATGCGCAGTTCGATTTGCGAGTAGTCGGCGGAGACCAGCAAACAGCCCGGCGGCGCTATGAAGGCCTCCCTGATTTTGCGTCCGCTCTCTGTGCGTATCGGGATATTCTGCAAATTCGGATTCGTGCTTGAGAGGCGTCCGGTGGCGGTTATCGCTTGGTTGAAAGTGGTATGGACGCGTCCCGTTTGCGGCAGTATCTGCGCGGGTATCGCGTCTATGTAGGTGGAGAGCAGTTTTTGTTTTTCGCGGTAGTCAAGTATCGACATCGCTATCGGGTGCTTGGCGGCTAAATTTTCCAGTACCTCCACGCTTGTTGACTGTGAGCCGCCTTTGGTCTTTTTACCGCTGTGCAGGCCGAGCTTGCCGAAGAGTATATCTCCCAGTTGTTTCGGTGAGTTGATGTTGAATTCAACGCCCGCGAACTCGTATATGCCGCGTGTGATCCGCTCGATCTCCGAGGTGTACTCGGAGGAGAGTTTTGACAGGAGTTCGGTGTCGACGAGTATCCCGTGCCACTCCATATCCGCCAATACGGCTTCCAGCGAAAGCTCAATATCCCTGAACAAATCCGCGCAACCGCGCTCGCGAATGATGGGCAGGAGTTTCTCCTTCAGAAGCAAGGCGGCGCAGGCCGCGTCGGCGAACGGCGTGTGGTCGTCAAGCGGGTCTATGAACCCGTTCTTGTCGTGCCAATCGCCGTCGGTCTTTATATCTATGCTGAGATTCTCGCCGGCAAGCTCGGCGAGGTCGTAGCGGCGCTTGCCCGGATCGATCACGTAGGCGGCGAGCATTACGTCGAAGGTTATGCCGCGCAGCGCTATCCCCTCGTTCCTAAGCGCCAAGTAGAGGTGCTTCAGATCGTGTCCGACCTTGCCTATTTGCGGCGACTCAAGCACTCCGGCAAGGAGTTTGAGCGTCTCATCACTGTCAAGCGTCTTGTTTTTGTCGGCGTTTTCGCTTTTGTCAACAGATCCGTACCCTTCCAAGCCGTCAAACAAGCCGATGGCGACTACGGAGGCAGTCTTGGGCTTTGCGCCGCGGTCGTCTCTGTCAATCCGCACGTAAAACGCCTCCGCGGGGTCAACGGCAAACACGATTCCCTTAAGCTTCGCGACCCTTGGGTGGTTTCCCGTTAGTATAGGGTCGATGGATACCTCGCCTCTCTTACCGATTGTTTCGACCAAATCACGCAATTGATCCGTTGAGTCGATTGCCCGTATAACCGGTTCAAACTTCTTCCTTGCGCCGAAGAGCGGGTTACGCAGCATCGAAAAGAACTCAAATTCGTTCAGCAGTTCTCTTGAGCGCGGAACGTCGAAATCCCTGCGCTTGAGGTCGTCTAAGGAGATGTCTAATGCAACGTCGTCGCGCAGCGTGGCGAGCATTTTCGATATTGCGAGATCCTCTAAGTGTTCGCGGACCTTATTGGCATACTTTGCCGGTTCGACGCTGGAGGGGTCCTTTAGTATTTGGTCTACCGTCAGCGATTCCAAAATTTTGACCGCGCCTTTGGGGCCGATCCCCAACACGCCCGGAATGTTATCGGACGAGTCGCCGACAAGCGCTAAGTAGTCCAAGATCTTCTCCGGCGGCACTCCCATCTTGTCAAGAACATCGCGCGGACCCATCGGGGAGAAAGCGCCCGATCCGTCCGGAGCGAGCATCGTCACATTCGGGCCGATGAGCTGCATGAGGTCTTTGTCCTTGGTCACCAAAAATACCTTAAACTCCTCCGCGAGCGCCATCTTGGTCAGCGAGGCAACTATGTCGTCCGCCTCAAAACCCTCCTTTTGGACGACGGGGATGTTGAACGTCTCGAGCAATTCGAATATGCGCGGCATCTGCTGCCTGAGGTCGTCCGGCATAGCCTCGCGGTTGGCCTTGTACGGCGCGTAGGCCGCGTGGCGGAAGGTGGGGGCGGAGCTGTCCATCGCCACAGTCAAGTACGGGCAGCCGTAGGACTCTATGAGGCGCAACAGGTAGTTGGCGAATCCGTAGATTGCGCCGGTGGGGAAACCCTTGGAACTGATGAGCGGGCTGCGGATCAAGGCGTAGTAGGCGCGGTAGGCGAAAGCGTAACCGTCTACTATGTATAGTTTTTTTTCGTTCATAAGGCAATTATAGTATTAAAGCCCGACAAATTTCAAAAAATCTTTCACTGTACCGGTATAACGCGACAAATTCCACTGTTTCACTAGTTTGTGGTACTCGCCGTCCTCCCGATTCTCCTTCTTGACGTTTGCGACGACAGTATCGATATCTATACAACCGACCGAGCACTTTATCGCGTTGCACTTCATTACCTCGTTCAGTGTGATTTCCGTGACTTTCGCGCCGTCGAACTCCATGCTGTACGGAAATGTCCGACAAGTTTGCGGCCTCGCGGCGTAGGCGGAACAGGCCCTGTCGGGCGTTTGAAAGATGCAGCGCTCGCGCCGCTTGCGCAGCACCATAGCGCGCCTGACCGACTTGAATTTTATCCACAATCCGGAATCCTCGTCGTACGCCATCTCCGAAGACGGGCAGAAGCGCACTAACTTGCCGACTGGCAAGCCGGTGTGTTTGACAAGCCTCGCCACGTCTTTATGGGTAACGGGGACGACGGGGATGCTACAACAGTCGCCGCAACGGGCGCACTTTACCTTCGGATACTTGGGAAGCGTTGACATGTATGCCGTCCTTATTTTTTAAAGTCTTTAAAATCTTTAAAATCAAATTCTTTTTTAGACGAAGCCTTCGGCTTCATAGGATATGCGGGGCTAAACCCAAAAAAGCCAATTCTTTAAAAGCTTTAAAATCAATATCTTTTTTAGACGAAGCCTTCGGCTTCATAGAATATACGGGGCTAAACCCCGCATATATAAAATCAAAATCAAAGGCTAAAAACACCGATTTTGACGTTATCTTTTGACGTTGACTTTATATGCGGGGTTTAGCCCCGCATATCCTATGAAAGGGCGCGATTTATCGCGCCCTTTCGTCTAAAAAAGAATTTGATTTAATTTGAATAAACCCTCCGTAAATACTAATTCAACAACAAATAAGCCTCAATAAACATATCAATATCCCCATCTAAAACCGCCGCCGTATTGCTCGTCTCCGCTTCCGTCCTATGGTCTTTCACCATGTTGTACGGGTGTAAAACATACGACCTTATTTGGCTGCCCCACTCGATCTTCTTCTTCTCCGTCTGTTTAGACTCCCGTTCCCGCTCCTCTATCTCCTTGTAGTGTTGGCGGACCCGCGCCTTCAGTATTTTCAGCGCCGTCGACCGGTTCTTTATCTGCGAACGCTCGTTTTGGCAGGCCACCACTATCCCTGTGGGGATGTGCGTCATCCGCACCGCGCTGTCGGTCTTGTTGATGTGCTGCCCGCCCGCGCCGCTCGACCTATACGTATCCACACGTATCTCTTTCTCGTCCAATTCGTAATCCTCGATCTCGTCCATGATGGGGTAGGCGTAGACAGATGAAAACGATGTGTGGCGGCGGGCGTTGGAGTCGAACGGGGAGATCCGCACCAGTCTGTGAACGCCCGTCTCGGCTTTGAGGTGGCCGTAGGCGTACTCGCCCTTGACCTCCAGCGTGACGGATTTCAGCCCCGCCTCGTCGCCCGGGGAGCTTTCAAGCATGTTGTACGAGTACCCTTGCCGCTCCATGTAGCGCGCGTACATTCGGCAGAGCATCTCCGTCCAGTCGCACGATTCCGTGCCGCCCGCGCCGCTGTGGATGGTGACGATCGCGTCCGCCGCGTCGTCCTCGCCGCCCATTTTGCGGATGAACTCTATCCTCGCGACCTCTTTCTCAAGCTCCGCCGCCTGACCGCAGAGGTCGGCGAGCGTCTCCTTGTCGCCCTCCTCGGCGGCAAGCGCGTAAAGCTCGGAGATGTCGCTTGCGTCGGTGTTCGCCTTGTCCCAGGGTTCCACGACCCGTTTGAGGTCTTTTATGCTTTTGAGTACCTTCTGCGCCGCGCCGGCGTCGTCCCAGAAGCCGTCTTGGGCGGAGCGGGACTCAAGCTGCATGATCTGGTTCTTCTTCCCGTCGATGTCAAAGATACCCCCGAAGGTTATCGACGCGGGCCTTGAGGTCGCGCAGCCGCTGCGGGTCGAGGCTCTCTGCGGCGGCGTTTACGGCGGTTGCGGTGCCCATTTATTTGCGCTCCAAACTGTTTTATTTATTGATATTATGCGCCGGCTGTCGGTGTAGAATAATATCTACCACGTCCGGCAGGCGTCGGGTTTGTCTATGTCTAATTTATCCTCTTCTTCGCGGATCTCTACGACGTATAGGCCCTTTTTCAGGGCGTAGGTTCTGACCGGATCGTGTACGATTGCGCCTACCACCGCGCCGAAAAGCGTCTTGCCGTCGATCTCGGCGTCTACTTCGTGGTCGCGCAGTTTTTGCAGGCGCTCCAATTGTTTATCGACATCGCTTGTCTGTAAACAGGTCTTTATTTCAACCGCCATAGCCTCGGTGTCGCCGCACAAAAACACATCCATCTCGGTGAGTTTTCTCTTTCTATCGTTAATAACGGTGCAGACGATTTTCTTCGCCATAATGTCTTTAAACGTGTGATTCCCAAGAGCGTTTATCGCCGGGCGTATCTTGGGGACGACGATAAACTCAATCAATTCGCCGAGGTGCCCGCCCATCCCGCCGACAGTTTCGCTCAGTTGCCGGACGGCCTCCGAGGTTGCACTGACTTCGGCGGATAACACCCGGTTTTCAGCGGACAGCAACCGATTTTCGGCGGACAACCTGTCGATCGAGGCCTCCGTTTTGGCTTGAAGCGCATCCAATTTGGCGTCAGCCTCGGCCCTAAAAGCGATGTACTCCTCAAGCGTCATCCGCTTAAGGCTCGGAACGGTCTTCTTCTTGGCCAAAGACTTATAGGTCTTCTTCGCGGCTTTCTTCGATGCCTTTTTCACTGCCATACCGGCCCCCATTTGATTTACGTACCTATAATATATATTGCGGATAGGGCGAACGCCAAGTTTTTTTCGCCGGACGCGCCCGATCGACACGACCCCGCCAGTCCGACCGCCCCCCGCCTCTCCCCGGTTTTTATTAAAAAAATTAACAAAACCCTTGCTTTTAGCAACGATTTATGTTATATTTTAATAAGAAAGGGGTCTAAAATATAAAAAATGGTAGATCGCCCGGCGTACTTGGAAAAGCTGATAAAATGGAAAGATAAGAGCGATTTTATAAAAATCGTCTCCGGGGTCCGCCGTTGCGGCAAGTCCACGCTGTTGCTGTTATTCCGCGAACACCTTAAAAAAAATATGGTTGCGGAGAGTCAGGTGATATCCATAAATTTGGAATTGGCGGAGCATTCCGAGCTGCTTAACTGGGAGAAACTGCACGATTACGTAAAGGCGCGTGTTTTGCCGGACAGGATGAACTACGTGCTGATTGATGAAATACAGATGGTCTACGAGTTCCAGCGCGCGGTGAACAGTCTGCGGTTGGAAAAGAACATTGACCTGTATTTGACCGGCTCCAACGCCTATATGTACTCGCAGAAGCTTTCGACGCTGCTTTCGGGCCGGTATATAGAGGTAAAGATGTTTCCGCTGTCGTTTAAGGAGTTCGCGTCGTCATTTGATACGGAGCGCGGCGGTCTACGGTACGACTTTCTGTTTGATGTTTATCGCGAATACGGCGGATTTCCGGACATAGCGAAGCTTTTGGCGGCGGAGTTCAAGGAAAATCCCCGATCGACGGCGTTTCCGCTTCCGAACGCCGCAGGCGGGTTATCGGATGCCGGATTGTATTTAGACAGCCTATACAATACCATAATCGTCAAAGACATATCGTTGCGGACCGGCATAGACAGCGTGTCCGAAATAAACCGCATAGTCAGGTTCCTTTTCAGCAATATCGGGAGCGAGACGTCGTTCAACGGGATTATGAATTCCGTAAACAGCGAATTCAAATTCACCGCGAGGGATAAAAATATATACGTGTCCAAGGTGCAAAAAATCACGGACGCGCTGCTGGAGAGCTTTTTGTTCTATCAATGCGACAGGCGGCAGTTGAAGGGCAAAGAACTGCTGCGGACAAACTCAAAGTACTACGCCGTCGATACCGGGCTTCGTTACTATACGTTCGGCGGTAATAAAGCGATGGACGGCGGGCATATTTTGGAAAACATAGTATACATAGAGCTGCTCCGCCGCGGCTATAGGGTCTATACCGGCAAGGTCAACGCCAAGGAGGTCGATTTCGTCGCCGAAAGAGCCGATACGACCGAATACTACCAAGCCGCCCTCTCCGTTCAGTCGGAGGAGACGCTGAGGCGGGAGTTGGAACCCTTGGAAAGAATAGACGACAATTTTGAGAAAACAATCCTGACTCTCGGAATAATCCCGCAAAAATCATACAAAGGGATAAAGATTGTCGACACGGCGGAATGGCTGTTGCGGTGAATTTAGGGGCGGGGCGGAGAGGGCCGAACTGGACGGTGGACGGTAGCGGCGGCGGCGCGGACGCTTACGGCGCTTCCCATTTCCCCGGAACGCCCCGCCCCCTAAAAAAAGTTGTAACAAAAATTATTGCGCCGCGGTCTAACAATAATATATATTCTATAAATTGCGGAATCGCGCCGCTGGGGGATCATTTTTGTAACGATCGCCGGACGGGCTGCTTTACGGACTCTTTGGACGGTAAAAAACAATTAGATAAGAACGGGGGTTAGGCGCAATGCGGGTGCTTTTTTGTTTGACGACGGCGGCGGCTTTGGCCGGCTGGGCTGTTTCCGCCCCGGAAGCGGGGCTGCTTTGGACTCGATTTGCGGTTCCTATTTTGGGAATTGTGACAATTTGGGTAGGGTTGGCGTTGTCGGCGCGCCGGAATTCCGGCGCCGCCTGGTTGACAACGCCAAGAACTGATTATATATATAATACCTGTGATTGCCAAGCCGCTGTCGTCGTAACTCCTTATATATCAATGACTTACCCCCCCCCCATACGCGCGCGTATATCTGTACGCAACTCGTTGTCAGTCAAGGAATTACGTACTATCGCTTAAGACGGTATATCTACCGCCTCCTATTCCATATTATAGCCATATATCGCCGCTTCATAAACTCGCGATACGCCTCGCAATCCCGTCGCCTATTTTCGTACACAAACGCCCAACCGCCGCGTCCGCCGGATCACGCGGGCGGGCGGCAAGCTCAACACGGACTGCCGCGCATACGCCGCCGTCGTCGCAACGGGGGAGGGTAACGGATGGAGAGAGAGGGGGGCAAAAATCCTAATTCAGACAGTGTTTTAATCAGCTTATTAATTGCATTCTTATTAACTAATACTTTTCTAACTATCCGATAGGATGGGGGGAGGGAGTACAGCATGAACTGTTTTACTTTTAAGAAGTTGGGGTGGGCGTTGTTGGTTGCAATGGCGGTGGCGGCAGGGTTATTAGGCTGCGATGGAACTTATTCGGGCGGCGGTTCCAGTTACAACAGCGGTTCTAGTTATAGCGGCTCTAATTCATACTCTGGAAGTTCTAGCGGTAACGAGCCGGCAGGGGGCGTGTTTCTTGGGTGGGTGGGTACGGATGAGGTCGCGTGCAGACAAAAAGCTATTTCGAACAGGTATGTGGAGTACAGACATGACAGCGCCGGGAATTGTTACGGCAAGAACAAGGACAATAGCAGAGTGCCGTTTCCATCGACTTCGCGGTGAGACGCGGCGACACTATTCGTTGCGTTGAGGACGGGGGAATAAAAAAACGTCTGAATTATGATTTTTAGGATTATAAGGATTTAAGGATTAAACGTCAACGTCAACATCAACATCAAAGGCAATGTGTATTGATGTGTTGATGTTGACTATAGTTCCCTTCGACAACGCTTGGGGAACTTACGAGGGATTAAGGTCGCTGAGCGAAGTCGAAGCGACCTGACGTAGGAGTGGGCGCAGTGTTTTAATCCTATAATCCTTTAAATCCTAAAAATCCTAGTTCAGACAGTGTTTTAATCAGTGCATTAACTGTTTTTTTATTTACTAACTTATTTACTAACATTTATCTAACTATCCAATGGATAGGGGGAGGTTTTGCATGAATCGTTTTACTTTTAAGAAGTTGTTGGGTCCGGTGTTGTTGGTTGTAACGGCGGTTGTTGTCGTGACTGGGTTATTAGGCTGCGAGGGAACTTATTCGGGCGGCGGATCCAGTTATAACTATGGACAACAAGGCGCACAAGAACGTGCGACTACCGCTGAATATATGAGAAAGACCGCCGACGAAGGGGGCACATATCTTGGGCCTATGGAGACAGAAGCAGAGTGCGCACAGAGGGCAAGAGCCCGTGGGTTTAGCGAGTTCAATTTTGGACGTGGAACTTGCTGGGGCAGGTAGTTTTACCATTAAGGGGCGGCCCAAAAGCCGCCCGTAACTTCAATCAAGAGAGGTCGCGTTATGATAAATCTCAATAGGCAGGCACTTGGCCGGACGTTGCCGCTTATCGCGGCGGTGGTGTTGGCAACGGTAGTTTTCGGCGGGTCGTCTTTCGCGCAGAACGCGGCTGGGAAGCCTACGGCGGCGGTTTACATCATGGGAAATCCAAGAGAGCGGGAAGTCATAGCTATGTCGGTCTGGTCGCTTTTGGAGAACAGCGGCAAGTTCAATATGATAGACATAGACGCCATCGACCTGCTGATCAAAGAGCATATCCGGCAGGAAGACAATTCCTCTACGGTGAAAATCGCCGAGTACGGCAAGAACGCGGGAGCGCAGTGGGTATGCGTCGTGCAGATCTCCGAGGAGCTTGACGGGGTTAGATACATCAGCACACGCATGGTGGACGTTGAGAACAAAATAGGGAGAGGTTCGAAAGTGACGGAAATGACGAGCGGCACCGACATTTTGAGGTTTCTTCAGAAACAGGTAACGGCTATGCTTGGGGATGTGTGGGGCGGGGGCGGGGCGTCGGGCGGGAGGGAGACGCCCAAGACGGAGACGGTTGATAAGGCGGTTTGGCGGGTCGGATTCGGTTTAGATGTCTCCCACAAAGGGTTCGGCGTGGTTATGCCCACGGGAAGCGGGGAGAGCGTAGAAGGAAACGGGGGCGGGTTCAATATATCATTCGGGGTGCTTGCGTTAGGAGTTCAGCTTACGGAAAACTTCTCCGTAGAAGCGGCTATAATTAATCCGAGCTTAAACTCTGACAATGCGGGTAAATCGTATTCCGTAAACGATACAATCTATAAACTCGGTGTCAAATCCTTTGATATGAGTTTCGGTTTTCCGCTTGTCGCTCGTTATACGGTCGGCGGTCCTTTTTATTGCGAAGCCGGTATCTATCTCGCTATTAATCTTTATTCACACGCTTATTCGAAATTAACGAAGACCTTTCTCGGTAAATACGACGCCGAGGTGGTTTTTGAAACCGAACTTTACGCTGGCGCAAACGATTATTCCGAACGCGCCCCTGTGGATTTAGGGATTATTTTCGGATGCGGTGTCAAGACCGGAAAATCATCATCTTCTACGGGGATTAGAGGCACAGTGTATCTCAACGATAATATGGGCAAAATCCATGACGTTATTGACGCAAAACGCGGTTTCGGCATAGGGCTGGGCTTTATAGGATATTATGTGTATTAGCAGACGGCGGGGGCAACGGCACGGGCGATTACGGTTTTTCGGTACGCTGCGTGATGGACGAGTGATCCCGCCGGCCGCATGGTCGTCGGTCGGTGCGGGCGGGTCGGTCGGTGTTCGGTCCCGCCCCAAACATTAATTTGACTTCGGTCGTCCCCAAGAATTATCTTAATATATATTGTCGTAAGGCATCAACAGTACCCCATAGTCAAAGGAGTCAATTATGTGCGACAAATCCGTATTAGACGAGATAACGTCAAGGGTCTGTGCCGCCGCCAAAGAGGTCTTGGGCGACAAGTTGGAGAAGGTGATACTCTTCGGTTCATACGCTAGGGGCGACTACGACGAGGAGTCGGACATAGACATCATGATAGTCGCCGACATAGCGTTGGAGGAGAGGTCTGCGGCGCGGGATAAGATACGTGCCCATACCGGAGACCTCGGTTTGGAATATGACGTTGTTGTCGGTTTGTGCATGGATTGTAGCCACATTTATTACAAATATAAGGATGCGTCCGGTTTCTACATAAACGTCCAGAAAGACGGTGTGACATTGTATGCCGCTTGACGCTGACCTTGACCATGCTCCTGAAGATTTCGCCCGTTATCGAATAGATAGAGCGAGGTTATGTCTGCAAGACGCCAAGACGCCGGGCGTTTCGTTTGAGAACGCCGCTAACCGTTCTTACTACTGTATATTTAACGCTATGAGAGCAGTCTTGTCGCTTGACCAGTTTGACTCCAAAAGACATTCCGGCGTAATCTCCGTCTTTCGTAAGGGCTACATAAGAACCGGAGTTTTTCCTGTAGAGTTTTCCTCGATTATTGATAAAGCCTTCGACATACGTCTTGAAAGCGATTACGAGGCTTTCTACATTGTATCAAAAGCCGACGTAGCCGCGCAGGTCGAAAACGCCGAAGTTTTTTTGGCGGCGGTAGAAAAGTACGTTAGCGAGAGAATCAAGCACACATGATAGGCGTCCCCCCGCGTCCCCCACCGTCCCCGTTGGTGTGTGCGGTCGGCGGTGTGGTCAAAGTTTTTCAAAATCTTTTTCAAATTTCCCCGTAAAAAAGATTTCGTACCTATCCATTTTTCAAATTAACTCCGTGCTTCAAGGCAAAGGCCTTCAGGTCGATGGGCTTTAGTTCGCCCCGGTCGATCTGCCGGAACGCCTCCTCCGCTTCCCGTTCAATCTCGTCAAGAAATTCCTCTGAATATTCCTCATCATCTTCGGAGTCGATTTCTTCAATTTCAATATTCGGCGGATATTTTATCGTCGGCTTTGGCATTTCTGCGGTAATCATGGTTAAATCCTCCTTTGTTATAATATAGTATACGTGTGTTAGAAAGTCAATATTCTTGTAAAAAAAACGTTTCGGCGCGTCCGACCGCCCGTCCCCGCCGGTCTCTGTGGTCGGCAGCGGGGGTCGTCGGGTCGGATGGATAAATATAGTGATTAGTGATATTAGCGCCAAAGCTGTGATTTTTTGAATCCGGCCCCGTCATTTATTATTTTATTCCTGCGTAACATAGACGCACGTACTTCAACCGGGGTGTCCCGAATATGTTTACCGTATCGCAAGCGATGGATCAGTTGAGCGGCGGGGAAGATTTTTACATCGTTCTCGGCGACTTTTTGGACGAGTTCTACCGCAGCGACGCCGCCGCGCGTCTATCCATGATCGCGGACGCGCCGAGCGCCGGCGTCAACGTGGGCCGCGAGCACGCGGCGCTTTTCGCCGCCGCAGCGCACAAGTTGGCCAACGACTACGGTTTGGAGGTCCCGGCATGGGTTATGGACAAGAAGTTCCGGCTGACCGACGCCCCATACTTTGACTGCAACGCGACGGGCAACCTCCGCCTGCTGTTCATGTATAAGTCGCCAGCGGAGTTCAAGTATCGCAATCTGTTTGTTGACGAAAACTTTCTAACGCGAGTTTGACGGGTGGAGGCTATGCGGAGAGACGAACTGCTGAAATATCTTGAGATATTGGGCCAAGAACTTGAGAAGTCCGGTTTGCGCGGCGAGATAATCATCACCGGCGGCGCGGCGATGTGCCTCGTGCACTCGGCCCGCGACGCGACGAAGGATATCGACGCGCTGTACGAGCCGAAAAGCGAGATACACGCATTGGCGAATAAGATAGCGCACGAGCACGGCCTGCCGCAAAATTGGCTCAACGACGGCGTCAAGGGATTTATGGGCGGCAACGTGGAGGTCGCGGAGTTCATGCGAACCGGCGGCCTGAAAATCTCCGCAGTAACGCCGGAGTACCTGCTCGCGATGAAATTGATGTCGTCGAGGGTGGAGGGTCAAGACTACGGCGACATAAAGTTTTTGCTGCGCAAACTCAACATCCGCGCTTATGAAGACGCCGTATCGGTAATCAGGCGTTTTTTCCCGATAGACAGGATTTTGCCGAAAACCGGATACGTCATTGAGCAGTTTTTGGACGAACTCGGCAGGGAAGGGTGAACATCCCCCGTCCTGACCGCCAAAAAACTTTTTTTCTTGACTCCGTCCGCGCCATATATTATCTTTATAGACCTAGATAACTCCGACCCGCCCCGTTATCCGCGGTTTCGTCGTTATCGAAACGGCCAACACAACACAAAAAGAGCCCTGAACTTAGGGCATGGAGGTATCAAAATGAGGGAGAAGATCCACCCGAAATACGAGGCGGCGACGTTTACCTGCTCGTGCGGCAACGTCATCGAGACGCGGGCGACCATCGGCAGCACGCATATTGATATATGCAACAACTGCCACCCCTATTACACGGGCAAGCAGAAGCTCATCGACAGCGCCGGGCGCGTCGACAAGTTCCGCAAACGCTACGGGCAGGCCGCTCCGGCGGAGGCGTGAGGCCTTTTTCGACCCGGTCTATGCGCTCTATCAGGCAGATACTGACGGCGGCCATCGTCGCGCCGCTCGCGGCCCTCGCCGCCGACAAGAAGAAGGACACCGTCGGCGGACAGGCGCTCGTCGAGGGGGTGATGATGCGCGGCAAGGAGAAGGTGGCGTGGGCGGTTCGGCGTCCCGACGGGGAGACGGTGGTCGAGTCGTACCCCTTCGTCTCCGTCACCAAGCGCATCGCCGTCTGCAAGATACCCGTCATACGCGGGGTGATAAACCTCTTCGAGTCGCTCAGCTGGGGGTATAGGGCGCTGTCGCGGTCGGTGGACATCGCGTCGGCGGAGGTAGAGGGGGCGGACCTATCGGCAAGCGGTGAACCGTCATCCAAGCCCGTCGATAGCGCCGCGTCGTTCCAGGGCAGCAAACCGGCGTCCGCGAATAACGATGCGGTATCCCCGGGCGGCAAACCGCCGGCAAAAGAAGCCCCTAAGACGTCCATCCTCGACAGTATCCTGATGACCCTAAGTACGCTCGTCGCCTTCGCCGTCTCCATAGGGCTCTTCATGTACGCGCCGATGTGGACGGTCGACCACGTGCCGGCCATCAAGGAGTCGCCGATGCTGTTCAACCTCAGCGCCGGAGTGATACGGATCGCGCTGTTCCTCGTTTATATGTCGCTGATAAGTTTGTGGAGCGAAATGCGGCGGGTGTTCGAGTACCACGGGGCGGAGCACAAGACCATCTTCGCGTACGAGGACGGCAAGGCGCTCACCGTTGAGAACGTTGAGCCGTACACCACCGTCCACCCGCGTTGCGGCACGAGTTTTCTCATACTTGTCGCGATATGCAGTATCCTCCTGTTCTCCGTTATCGATACCCTGTACATACAATACGTCTACGATTTCCGCGGCAACCTGCCCTACCGTTTCGCCGTGCACCTTGCGCTTATACCGTTTGTGGCCGGCGTCTCCTACGAATTTCTCAAACTCTCTGACCGGTTTCAGCATTGGCCTATCGTCGGGCTGCTGATAAAGCCAGGTTTGTGGCTTCAACGCATTACCACGCGCAAGCCAGACGGTTCGCAGATAGAGGTCGCCGTGAAGGCGTTGGAGGCGGCGCTGTGATAACCGCCAAGGTGGAGGGCATTCTTTGGCGTCACCGCGAACTTGAAGAGAAGATGGCCTCGCCGGAGGTCGCCGCAGACCCGTCGCTCTTGGAGAAAATCGGGCGCGAATACAACGGCATAGCCCGCAACCTGCCTACGTTTAAACGATATTTGGAATTAGTCAACGACATAAACTCGGCCCGCCAGATAATAGCCGACGGGAGCGACGCCGACCTCACCGCGCTCGCCGTTGAGGAACTCGCCGACTTGGAGAAGGAACTCCCCGACTGCGAGGAGCGTGTGAAGATGCTGCTGGTCCCGCGCGACCCCAAGGACGTGAAGAACGCCGTCTTGGAGATACGGGCAGGCACAGGCGGGACGGAGGCGGGAATCTTCGCCGCCGATCTGTATCGAATGTTCACCCACTTCTTTGAGAGGAAGGGGTGGGAGACGGAGGTGCTGTCGTCAAGTTACGGCGATATGAACGCGATAAAGGAGATAATAGTGAACGTGCGCGGCGAAAACGCCTACGGCACGCTGAAATACGAGTCCGGCGTCCACCGCGTACAGCGCGTGCCGCTGACGGAGGCGCAGGGGCGGGTGCACACATCGGCGGCGTCTGTGGCGGTCTTTCCGGAGGCGGACGAGTTTGAGGTGCAGATAAACCCGAGCGACCTGCGCATAGATTTATATTGTTCAAGCGGTCCGGGCGGTCAATCGGTCAACACGACGTATTCCGCGGTGCGGATAATGCACGTCCCCACAGGGCTGATAGTCACTTGTCAAGATGAGAAATCGCAGCATAAAAATAAAGCGAAGGCGATGAAGGTGTTGCAGACGAGGCTATACGAGTTGGAATTGGCGAAGGTGGAAGCGGAGGAATCGGCGGCGAGGAAGAGCATGGTCAGCACGGGCGACAGAAGCGCGAAGATCCGCACATACAATTTCCCGCAGAACAGGGTGACGGATCACCGGATAAACTTGACGCTGTACAATTTGGATAAATTTATAAACGGGGATATGGACGAGATGGTGGAGGCGCTTGCTATCGCGGATTTGAACGAGCGGGTTAAGAACAGCAGCGAGGGGTGATGACTCTCTCAGAATTATTAATTGATATCCGCAACCGCTTATCGAATACTCTTGATGATTCGATACTTGCCGATAACGAGGCTGTATTGATCATTGAGCAATCCATAGGTATCATTAAAGAGCGGATATATTTAGACGGCTCTATCCGTATTAATACTGATGATATTGACCGTATCAATACCATCGTAGAACGGCGGCAATCGGGCGAACCTTTGCAGTACATCTTCGGCAAGGCCTATTTTTATGACCGGGAATTTTTTGTCAATAATGATGTATTGATACCAAGGCCCGACACGGAGATATTAGTCGATACCGTCATCAATACAGAAAAAAAATCTCCAGCAATGTTTGTTGACATCGGCACAGGCAGCGGTATCTTAGCGGCGGTATTGACGGCGCATTGCCCTGACTGGACCGCCGTCGCCGTTGATATATCATTTAAGGCGTTACAGACCGCTTCGCGCAATCTTTTCGGGGATGATGATAAATCAATCAATAATAATATCCATCTGATCTGTGGCGATATGCTAAACGCCGTCAAACCTGAAAGACGTTTTGATTTCATCGTCAGTAATCCCCCTTACATATCATCACCCCAAATGAAATCTCTCGACAAAAGCGTATCATCCTACGAACCGCATCTCGCCCTTTACGGCGGAGAGGACGGGCTTGATTATTATCGTATAATTTCCACCCGCGCCAAAATGTATCTTAAAGATAC